>DALZRX010000207.1:0-7082 GCA_032015805.1 Achromobacter sp. | reverse complement strand
CCCCGCCTTCGGGCGGCCGGGCGGCGGGGCGGCCCCCACGCCGCACACGCTTCGCTCGCTTGCTGCCCCCCGAGGGGGCGGCCGTGCTCTGCAAAAAAAAACCGACCCAAGGGTCGGTTTCTTGCTTGCGGATTTACAAATATCGCTTGAACCACTCCAGCATCCGCTTCCAGCCATCCTTGGCGGCCTCGGGTTGGTAGCTGGCGCGGTAATCCGCCAGGAAGGCGTGGTCGGCTTCCGGGTAGACCACGATCTCGGACAGCTTGGCGGCGGCGTTGCCGGTGGCGAGTTTGGTCTTCATGGTTTCCACGTCCGACAGCGGAATGCTGGCGTCGCGGCCGCCGTACAGGCCCAGGACGGGGCCATTCAGCTCGCCGGTCACATCGAAGGCGACGCGCTTGATGAGCGGGCCATGGCCGACGCTGAGCTTGCCATACCAGGCCACGCCCGCCTTCACGTCAGGATTGTGCGCCGCGTACATCCAGGTCAGGCGCCCGCCCCAGCAAAAGCCCGTCACGGCCACTCGGCGCGCGTCTCCACCGTTGGCGGCGGCCCAGGCCACGCTGGCGTCGAGGTCTGCGAACACCTGTTCGTCCGGCACTTTGCTGACCAGTTCCGAGATGAGCTTGGGAATGTCGGTATAGGACGACGCGTCGCCCTGGCGTTGATACAGATTGGCGGCGACGGCCAGGTAACCGGCCTTGGCGACGCGTCGGCAGATGTCCTTGATGTGCTCGTGCACGCCGAAGATTTCCTGGATCACCAGCACGACCGGCAGGTCCCGCTGGCCTTCGGGCGCGGCGTAGTAGGCGTCGATCGACCCGTCCGGCGCGGGAAGCTGGAAATCCCCGTGCACGAGGCCCTGCGTGTCGGTGTGGATCACGGTCGGGGCGACATTGCCGGCGGCAGTGGAAAAACTCATGGAGAACTCCTTGGTTGGGGTCGACAAAAGCCGGCCATCCCCACCGCCCTCCCCGGCGCTAGTGCCGGTGGCCGTGCTCCGCATGGGGTGCGCCATGGTCAGCGTGCGCGCCATGCTCGTGTCCGTGATGCATCAGGGTCGTGACACTGTAGATCAGCGCCACGCCCACACCGACCAGCAGCAACTGCGGGACGGCATCGGACAGGGATACCCGCTCGTGCATTTGCGGCATCAGGTCGGCCACCGAGATGTACAGGAAGCTGCTGGCGGCAACCACCAGAATGTACGGCACCCAGTCCTGCGCCTGCTGCAGCACGAAGTACCCTATTATGCCGCCGACCGCTGAACACAAGCTGGTAAAGAGAATCAACGCGAAGGCCCGGCGGCGGCGCAGGCCGGCATTGAGCAGCACGACGAAATCGCCCAGCTTGTGCGGCACCTCGTGGATGATGATCGACGCCGCGGTCAGCACGCCCAGCAGCGGATCGGTCAGGAACGCCGCGGCAATCAGCACGCCGTCGCACAGGTTGTGCAGCGAACTGCCGATCAGGATGAGCACCCCGCCCCGTCCCGCCTCATGCCGGTCGTGCCCCTTGTGATGGTGGTGGCCGTCGCCTTCGTGGTGGTGGCTGTGGCGCAGCAGCGCAATCTTCTCCAGCACGAAAAAGCCGATCAGCGACGCCAGCATCAGCCCGAAGAGCACGTGCGCATTGCCCACGCCCGTCTCGAATGCCTCGGGCAGCAGATGCAGCAGCGCCACCGACAGCAGCACGCCGACTGACAGGCTCACCATGTGGTGCAGGTATTTCGCAAAGACCTTGTACGCGAGCCAGCTCGCGATGAGGACGGCGACTAGGCCGCCGGTGATGGTGGCGAGCAGGACCCAGAGCAGCAACATGAGGGGTGGGGGGAATTAAGGCGGGGAAGCGCAACATTATATTGTTGCAATCCAAAAACCGGAAATGGGCCGTCTCAGGACGGCCTGGGGCGACGTATCGATGGAAACGGGCCCGCGCGCGGCGGGCCCGGCATGTGCTTCATCAAGAAAGGCGCGGCGATTACGCGCCGCGCCCATCCGTCAGTGCGCCTGCTCCCAGTTCTTGCCGACGCCCACTTCAGCGACGAGCGGCACGCGCAGCGTCGCCACGGTGCACATCAGGCGCGGAAGCGCTTCCTTGACCAGTTCCAGCTCGTCGTCCGGCGCTTCCAGCACCAGTTCATCGTGCACCTGCATGATCATGCGGGTTTTCAGCTTTTCGGCCTCGAGCCATTCCTGCACGGCCACCATGGCCATCTTGATGAGGTCGGCCGCAGTGCCCTGCATGGGCGCGTTGATGGCCGCCCGCTCGGCGCCCTGCCGACGCGGACCCGAGGCGCCGCGGATTTCCGGCAACTGCAGCCGCCGCCCAAAGACGGTCTCCACATACCCCTGCTCGCGCGCCAGGCGCCGCGTATCGTCCATGTACATCGCCACGCCGGGATAGCGCGCGAAGTAGCGGTCGATATAGGCCTGCGCGGCGTCGCGTGTGATGCCCAGGTTGGACGCCAGGCCGAACACGCCCATGCCGTAGATCAAACCGAAGTTGATGGCCTTGGCGGCACGGCGTTGATCGGTCGTCACGCCGTCCAGCGTCACGCCGAACACTTCGGAAGCGGTGGCGCGGTGGATGTCCTCGCCCGCTGCAAAGGCGCTTTGCAGGTTGGCGTCGTCCGAGACATGCGCCATGATGCGCAGCTCGATCTGCGAATAGTCCGCGGACAGGAGCAGGCCCTGCTCGGCGATGAATGCCTCACGCACGCGCCGGCCGGCTTCGGTGCGGACCGGGATGTTCTGCAGGTTGGGATCCGACGAGGCGAGGCGCCCGGTGATCACGGCCGCCTGAGAGTAATGCGTATGCACCCTGCCCGTCGCCGGATTGATCATGCGCGGCAGCTTGTCCGTGTAGGTGGACTTCAGTTTGGACAGCCCGCGGTATTCCAGCAGCACCTGCGGCAGCGGATAGTCCAGCGCCAGCTTGCTCAACACTTCCTCGTCCGTGGAGGGCGCGCCGCTCGCGGTCTTGCGCACCACGGGCAACTGCATGCGGCCGAACAGGATCTCGCCAAGTTGCTTGGGAGAATTCAGGTTGAACGGCTGGCCCGCGAGCTCGTAGGCCTTCTGTTCAAGCAGCAGCATCTCCTGGCCCAGCTTGTTGCTCTGGCGGCCCAATTCCGCGGCGTCGACCTTCACGCCGTTGCGTTCGATGGTGGTCAGTACGCCAGACACCTGCATTTCCAGGCGATAGATGCGCTCCAGCCCTTCATCGGCGGCGACCATCGGGCGCAGCACCTGATGCAGTTGCAGCGTGAAGTCGGCATCTTCGGCGGCGTAATGTCCGGCCTTGTCGACCGCCACTTCGTCAAAGCCGATCTGCTTGGCGCCCTTGCCGCAAAGGTCCTCGTACGACACGCCGCTGCGGCCCAGATAGCGCTGCGCCAGGTCGTTCAGACCCACGCCGCGATGGGACTCCAGCACGTAGGCCTGCAACATGGTGTCTTCGGCCGCGCCGGCCAGACGGATGCCCTCGTTGGCGAACACGTGGGTGTCGTACTTGGCATGGTGCAAGAGCTTGGCGCGTGCCGGGTCTTCGAGCCAGGGCTTCAACCGCGCAAGCACCTCGTCCTTGGGTAACTGGACCGCGCCATCCGGGCCGCGGTGGGCGACGGGGATGTAGCACGCCACGCCGGGCGACACCGACATCGACATGCCCACCAGCCGGGCCTGCATTTCATCGAGCGACGTGGTCTCGGTGTCCAGCGCGACCAGCGACGTCTGCTGCATCAACTCCATCCAGGCGTCGAACGCGGCCCAGTCGGAAATGATGCGGTAGTCGATGGTCTCGGGTGCGGCCGGGGCCTCGTGCGCAACGCGCGCATCGCCGGCGGGCACGCGCTCGGTGTCCCCCGTCAGGTCGCGCAGCCACGTGCGGAACCCATAGCGTTCGTACAGCTCGGTGAGCGTGGCGTCGTCTCTCGGGCGCGGCGTCAGGTCATGCACGGTATCGACGTGCCCGGCCAGATCGCAGTCGCACTTGACCGTCAGAAGCTGGCGGGTCAAGGGGAAATTGGGAATGGCTTCGCGCAGGTTGTTGCCCGCCACGCCCTTGATGCTGTCGGCGCCCTCGACGAGTTTGTCAATTGAGCCAAACTCCGTAATCCATTTGGCGGCCGTCTTCGGGCCTACCTTGGTCACGCCCGGAACGTTATCGACCGTGTCGCCCACCAGCATCAGGTAGTCCACGATACGATCGGGAGGCACGCCGAATTTGTTCATGACGCCGGCTTCGTCCAGGACCTCGCCGCTCATGGTGTTGACCAGGGTGACATGGCTGTTGACGAGCTGCGCCATGTCCTTGTCGCCCGTCGAGACGATGGTGTGGACATCATGCTGCGTGGCACGATGCGCCAAGGTTCCGATGACGTCATCCGCCTCGACGCCCTCGATCGCCAGGACCGGCCAGCCCAGCGCGCGCACCGCGCGATGGATGGGATCGATTTGTGCTGCTAGGTCCTCAGGCATGGGGGGACGATGCGACTTGTATTCCGGATACAGGTCGTCCCGGAACGTCTTGCCGCGAGCATCGAAAATGCATGCGGCATACTCTGCCTTATGGTCAGATACAAGCTTGCGCAACATATTCACCACGCCGTAAAGCGCACCCGTGGGTTCGCCTTGCGCGTTGCGCAAATCAGGCATAGCGTGGAAAGCGCGGTACAAGTAGCTTGAACCGTCGACCAGCAATAAGGTTTTTTTCATGGTTACAAAGGCAGATATGGCAACAACTGCGGCAACAATTGCGGCTACCCCCGCCGAAAAACAAATTCCGCTGATTATGTCAGAGATACGGACGGCGGCGGAAAAGCTCGCGCATATCGGGCCCGCGGTCAGTGTCTTCGGCAGCGCGCGCGTCAGCCGCAACTCCCCCCACTATGAAACCACCGTGGCCATCTCGGCCGCCCTGGCCGAGGCGGGGTTCGCGGTCATCGCGGGCGGTGGACCGGGCATCATGGAAGCGGCCAACAAGGGCGCCTTCGAAACCGGCGGCACCAGCATCGGGCTGAACATCAGCCTGCCGCACGAGGCCCACAACAACGAGTATCAAACCATCAGCCTGTCGTTTGAGTACTTTTTCTCCCGCAAGGCCACGTTCTTCATGCACAGCTTCGCCTACGTGGCGATGCCGGGCGGCTTCGGCACCCTGGACGAACTCTTCGAGGCGTTGACGCTCATCCAGACGGGCAAGGTCCCGCCGGCCCCGATCGTGCTGGTCGGCAGCGAATACTGGTCCGGCCTGGCGGAATGGCTGGGCGATCAGGTGCTTGGCAACGGCATGATCGCCGCGCATGACCTGGAGCTTTTCATCATCGAAGACGATCCGGTCAAGGTCGTGCGCAAGGTCGTGGAATTTCACGAACGAGTGATGTCCAGCGAACAGTACGCGCCTTCCCTTCCGGCCTGACATGGCGTGCGCGCTGCGGGCGTAACGGCTCGCATGCGCAGCGGCCCCAACCGGGGCGACACCTAGGTCATCGCCTTCACAATGGCTTCGCGCGCCAGCCCCACGAAATCGCTTTCGCCGGGGCGGGCAGCGAGCAACCTGAACTCCACCGAAGGCAACGCCGGCAGCCCAGGCGCCTGTAGCCGGGCCATACCAGCGCCAAGCGCGGATTCGTTCAGGCAGGCCACCCCCAGACCCGCCGCCACGGCCAACTGCAGGCCCGCGACCCCGGATGCCACGTGCGATACGGCATACGGCAGGCCGCGGCGCGAAAGCAGCCGCTCCACGTACTGGCGCAGCGCACAGCTTTCCGGCAATACCAGCAACGGCAACGGCTCGGCCGGCGGCCCCGCCGCGCCCTCGGTCGTCATCCAGAGCAGTGGTTCGCGGCGCAGCAGCGCGCCCTGCGCGCGGCTGCGAGCGGCGCCCCGCTCCTGGATGACCATCGATATGCCAACGTCGATCTCACCGCGCTCATACGCGGCCTCGATCGCCCCGCTCTTCATGATGGTGACGTGCAGGCGAACCTGCGGGTACTGCTCGTTCAGCCGCCGAAGCATGCGGGCAACGTCGCCGGGCCGGAAGTAATCGGTGATGCACAAGCGCAGCTCACCTCGCAGCGCCACGCCGCGCAGGTCGCGATAGGCTTCGTCGCTCAGGGCGAGAATTGCGCGGGCGTGCGCCAGCAGGCGCTCACCCGCGGGCGTGGCGCGCACGCCCGCCTTGCCGCGCATCAGCAGCGGCTGGCCCGCCCTTTCCTCCAGCTTGCGCATCTGTTCGCTGACAGACGATTGCGACAGGAACACCTTGGGCGCGGCCGCGGTCAGGCTGCCCGCGTCCAGCACGGCGACCAGGGTGCGAAGCTGATCCAGGTCGAATCCGGACATGATTAATCCAACGGCATAATCGATGGTTGTAATCGTAAAATCCCGCTTTTCCGATGTCAACGGGCTTTCTACACTGGCTTGGCACCTTCAACCAGGAGACCCGCCATGCCCCACATCGTCGTCCATCGTTCCGGCGCGCCAGATCCGGCCATTGACCGCCGCATCGTCGAATCCGTCGCCGCCCTGACCCAGTCCGTGCTCGGTAAGAAGCTGCCGGTCATTGCGATCACGCTCCATCACATCCCGCACGAGCTCTGGTTCATTGGCGGCCGCTCCTTGTCCGATCTAGGCAGGAACGCATTCCACCTGGACATCAGCGTCACGGACGAGACCAACACCAAGGCCGAGAAGGCGCGCTTCATCAAGGACGTCTACGGCGCGTTCCAGGACATCCTGGGCGAACTGCACGAATGCTCGTACGTGCATGTCATCGACGCGCGCGCGGCCGCCTACGGATACGGCGGGCATACGCAGGAATACCGGCACCAGCAGGCCGGTCTGTAGACGGCGGCCGGAAACGAAAAAGCCGCGCACCCGAAGGTGCGCGGCTTTTATTTGGCCGGGCGTCAAGGCGGCTGATGCCGCCCTCAAGCTCAGACCGCGGATTCGCGCGAAGCGCGCTTGCGCTCGTTTTCCAGCAGGTGCCGCTTGCGCAGACGGATCGACTTCGGGGTGATTTCCACCAGTTCGTCGTCGTCGATGAATTCCACGGCGTATTCCAGCGACATCTGGATC
>DALZRX010000206.1:0-7092 GCA_032015805.1 Achromobacter sp. | reverse complement strand
GGGAGCCGTTCTTCGGCACCAACCCGATCTCGCTGGCCTTCCCGCGCGCGGACGGGCAGCCGTTGTGCCTGGACATGGCCACGACCGCCATCCCCTGGAACCGCGTCATGAACGCACGGCGCGACGGGGTGGCGCTGCCGCCCGGCGTGGCCCTGGACGCGCAGGGACGGGATTGCACCGACGCGCAGGCGGCTCGCGCATTGCGCCCGTTGGGCGGCGAGGAGTACGGCTACAAGGGCTATGGCCTTGCCATGATGGTCGAGCTGCTGTGCGGACCGTTGAACGGCAATCCGTTCGGCCCGCATATCTCGTCCATGTATGAAGCCCTGGACCAACCGCGGGAGCTGGGCGCGTTCTTCATCGTCATCGATCCCGTGCGGTTTGCCGGTGGCGCCGCGCTGGCCTCGGTGGTGGCGGGGATGGCAATCGAGCTGTCGCAGGCACCCGGCGCGCCCCGCATGCCCGGCGACCCGGAGGCCGCACAAGAGAAGGAACGGCAACAGCTCGGCTTGCCCGTGCCGTCCGCGCTTTGGGACGAGATGAAGGTCTGGAGCGGCCGGTTGCGCGTGGCGCTGCCGCCCAAACGCCGGCCCTAGCATCGCCGGCCGGCGCGCCTATACGCCCAGGTACTGCAACAGCCGGGCCTCGTCGTCCAGGAATTGCCTTGATGTGCCGGTCCAGGCGACGCGTCCTTTTTCCACGATGGCGTGGCGGTCCGCGGTGGCCAGCAGCGGCTCCAGGTTCTTGTCGATGCACAGCACCGCCAGTCCCGTCCGCTTGAGCAGGTCCAGCGCGGCCCAGATCTCTTCGCGCACCACGGGTGCAAGCCCCTCGGTGGCCTCGTCCAGGATCAGGAGGCGCGGGTTGGTCAGCAGCGCGCGGCCGATGGCCAGCATCTGCTGTTCGCCGCCCGACAGGTGGCTGCCCAGATGCCTGGCGCGTTCGGACAGCCGCGGGAACAGCCCGTACACCCGCTCCAGCGTCCACGGCTGGGCCGCGTTCTGCCGGTTGTGCGCCGTGGCCACCAGGTTTTCGCGCACGGACAGGTTGGGAAAGACATGACGGCCCTCGGGCACCAGTCCGATGCCGCGCTGCGCCACCTTGTAGGCGGGCAGCCTGCCGATATCGGCGCCATCGAAACGGATGGTTCCGTGCGAGGCCGGATTCAAGCCCATTACCGCCTTGACGGTGGTGGACTTGCCCATGCCATTGCGTCCCAGCAGCGTGACGAACTCGCCGGGGCCGATGTCCAGGTCGATGCCGAAGAGCGCCTGGCTGGCGCCGTAGTGGGCGGTGACGCCGCGCAATGAAAGCAGGGCGGTCATGCGCGAGCCTCCCGGGCGCGCCCGCGCTCGCTGCCCAGATAGCATTCGCGGACCTGCGGGTCGTCGCGGATCTGGTCGGCGGTGCCGCACACCAGCGCGCGGCCGTACACCAGGACGGTGATGCGATCGGACAGCGCGAAGACGGCCTGCATGTCGTGTTCCACCAGCAGAATCGTGTAGCGGCCGCGCAGCGTCAGCAGCAGGCGGGTCATGGCTTCGGATTCGTGCTGGCTCATGCCCGCCATGGGTTCGTCCAGCAGCAGCAGCGACGGCTGGCATGCCAGCACCATTGCCAGTTCAAGCTGGCGCAATTCGCCATGGGCCAGCTCGCTGGCCGGCGTGGATTCCCGCGCCGACAAGCCGGCCAGGGCGAGCGCCTCGCGCGCGGGGCCGGTCAACGCCGGCGTCGACAGCACCGGCCGCCAGAACCGGAAGCTATGGCCGCGGCGCGCCTGCACCGCCATCGCCACGTTCTCCAGCGCCGTGAACGGCTTGAAGACCGAGGTGATCTGATACGAGCGCGCCAGGCCGTGGCGCACGCGTTTTTCAACGGGCATGCGCGTGACGTCCTTGCCGTCGAGCAGCACGCGGCCGGCGTCCGGCCGCAGTTCGCCGCTCAGTTGCCCGATCAGCGTGGTCTTGCCGGCGCCGTTGGGACCGATCACGGCGTGCAGCTCGCCGCTTGCCACGTCCAGCGACAGCTTGTCGGTGACGGTCAGCCCGCCGTAGCGCTTCTCCAGGTTTTCGATGCGCAATGCGCTCATTGCGGCTCTCCGGTGGGATGGCGCGCCGCCCTGCGGGTCAGGCGCCACGGGGTGGCCGACAGGCTGCCGTAGACGCCGCGCCGCGAGGCGAGCACCACGCCGACGATCAACAGGCCCATGACCAGCATCCAGTGCTCGGTGATCAGCTTCAATCCTTCTTCCAGGAGCAGGAACGCCAGCGCGCCCGCCACGGGGCCGAACAGCGTGCCGATACCGCCCAGCGCCACCATCACGATCAGTTCGCCGGACATCGTCCATGCCAGGTACGACGGCGATACGTACATGGTCAGATTTGCCAGCAACACGCCCGCCACGCCGCAGATGACCGCGGAAATCACATAGGCGGCCAGCCGGTAGCGCAGCGTGGGAAAGCCCAGCGCGCGCATGCGGCGCTCGTTGGCCTGGCAGCCCCGCAGGGCCATGCCGAAGGGCGCGTGGATCAGCCGGTGCATCAGCCACAGCACCAGCAGCAGCACGCCGAAGGCCGCGCAATACAGCGCGAGCGGCGTATCCAGCCGGAACAGGCCGAAATCGCTGCCGGCAAAGAGCGACATGCCGTCGTCGCCGCCGAAGCCCTCCAGCCCCGTGGCCAGAAAATAGAACATCTGCGCGAAGGCGAGCGTGATCATGATGAACGCGATGCCGGTCGTGCGCATGACCACGTAGCCACTGATCAGTCCGACGGCGGCGCAGGCGCCGATGGCGCCGGCAAGGTGCAGCCAGCCGCTTTCGATACCGTAGTGCGACAGCACGCCAACCGAATACGCGCCCAGGCCCAGGTACAGCGCATGGCCGAAGCTGACCATGCCGCCGTAGCCCAGCAACAGGTTGAGAGCCAGCGCCGCGATGCCGTAGACCAGTACGCGGCCGAACAGCGCCAGCAGAAACGGTTCGCCCTGCCACTGCGCATACACGGGCACCAGGGCGAACAACAGCAACAGCGCGGCGGCGGCCAGCGTGCGTGGGGAGGGCGTGAACATGGCGTCGGCGTCCTTATCCGTGCTTGACGGGAAACAGGCCCTGCGGCCGCATCGCCAGCACCAGCGCCATCACGATGTAGATGAGCATCGACGCGATGGCCGGTCCCGCGGCATTGGCCGCGGCGGGAGGCAGCGCGGCGCGCAGCAGGGTCGGCAGCAGCGCGCGCCCTAGTGTGTCGATCAGGCCCACCATCAGCGCGGCCAGAAACGCGCCGCGCACCGACCCGATGCCACCGATGACGATCACCACCAGGGTCAGGATCAGGATCGGTTCACCCATTCCGGTCTGCGCCGACAGGATGGGGCCGGCCATCAGCCCCGCCAGGCCCGCCAGCACGGCGCCCAGCACGAAGAGCAGCGTGTTCAGGCGGGCGATGTTCACGCCCAGCGCGCCGACCATCATGCGGTCGGTCGACCCGGCGCGGATCAGCATGCCCAGCCGGGTGCGATGGATGAGCACATAGCAGCCCGCTGCGACCAGCAGTCCGACGACGATGATGAGAAACCGGTACAGCGGATACGTGACGCCCAGGATGTCGATGGTGCCGGAAAGCCAGGATGGCAGCCCCATGCTGATCGGCGCGGGACCCCACAAGATGCGGGTGAGCTCGTTGAAGAACAGGATGAAGCCGAAGGTGGCCAGCACCTGATCCAGGTGCTCGCGCGGATACAGCCGGGCCAGCGCGATCCGGTCCAGCAGCAGCCCAAGCGCCGCCATGCCCGCAATGACCGCCGCGGCCGCCAGCAGGAACGAGCCGGTATGCCGGAACACGGTGGCCGCGATGAACGCGCCCATCATGTACAGCGATCCGTGCGCCAGGTTGATGAAATTCATGATGCCGAACACCAGCGTCAGGCCGGCGGCCAGCAGGAACAGCAGGATTCCGAGTTGCAGGCCGTTCAAGGCCTGCACCAGCAGCAGCGTCGTGGACATGGCTACACCCCCTTGCCGGCGGCCCTTGGGGCCACCCGCTTCACTTCATGACGCACTGGGCGGCGTACTGGTCCGAGACCTTGGACAGGTCGGGAAAGATGGGACCCTTGTTCACGAACGCCACCTTGCCGTCGGCGCTTTCGGCCACGTCAGCCCGAAAGAAGCCGGCCACTGGAAAGTGATTGGGCTGATAGCGGAACTCGCCGCGCACGGACTGAAAGTCGGCGGCTTCGAGGGCCTTGCGCAAGGCTTCCTTGTCGTCGACCTTGCCGCCTGTCTTCTTGAGCGCCGATCCGATCAACTGGGCCGCGTCAAAGGATTGCGCCGCGTAGCTGGACGGCTCACGGCCGTACTTCTGGCGGAACGCCGCCGCGAAGGCCTTGTTGGCGGCGTTGTCCAGGTCAGGGGAATACGGCACGTTGGTGACCGCGCCCATGGCGTCCTTCTGCAGCGCCGGAAGCGTTGCGCCGTCGATGGTGTCCACGGACAGGAGGGGAATCTTGCCGAAGAGTCCTGCCTGGCGGTATTGCTTGATGAAGTTCACACCCATGCCACCCGGAAAGAACACGTAGGCGGCGTCGGGCTTGGCGTCCGCCAGCGCGGCCAGTTCGACGGAGTAGTCGGGCTGGTTCACCTGCGTGAACACCTCGTTCACGACATCGCCCTTGTAGAAGCGCTTGAAGCCGGCCATGGCGTCCTTGCCCGCCTGATAATTGGGGGCCAGCAGGTAGACCTTCTTGAAGCCCATCTGGTTGGCCATTTCGCCGCTGCCCTCGTGGCGCTGGGTGTTGTTCCAGGACGTGGAAAAGAAGTAGGGCGAACAGTCCTTGCCGGCCAGGTTCGTCGGGCCGGCGTTCGAACCCACCAGAAAGACGCCGGCGCTGGTGACCGGCCGGACCACGGCGAGCATGACGTTGGAATACACGACGCCCGTGATGATGGGCACCTTGTCGCTCTGCACCAGCTTGCGCGCGGCCTGCACGCCGACCTCGGGCTTGAACTGGTCGTCTTCCTTGATGACTTGCACGGGCACGCCGCCGAGCTTGCCGCCGCCTTGGTCGACGGCCAGCATGAAGCCGTCGAGCTGGTCCTGGCCCAGCACGGAGCCGGGGCCGGTGAGTGTGGTCAACAGCCCGATCTTGACGTCGGCCTGCGCGGCCGAGCCCAGCGACAGCCCGAGAACCGCGGCCGCGGCCAGCGTATGGATGCGTTTCATGGTGATTCCCCTTGCTATGCCGTGTGTCACGGTCGTGGATGTGATGGCGCGCTATTGCGCCTGCAAGCCAAAGAACGTCATCGTGTTGCGGAACAGAATCTTTTGCTGCACGCCCGGTACCAGGTCGGCGTGCGTGACGAGCTTGCCGACTTCCTGCTCGCCGAGCGGATAGGGATAGTCGGAGCCGAGCAGCACGCGGTCCTCGCCCATCACGTCGATCAGGAGGCGCAGCGATCTTGGATCGAAGACGGCGCTGTCGGTGTAGAAGCGGTCGGTGTAGGAGGAGGGCGGATGCGGGCAGTCTTCGCGGACGATGTCGCGATGGCGCCAGGCGTTGTCGACGCGGCCCAGCAGATACGCGAAGCTGCCGCCGCCGTGGGCGAAGCACAGCTTGAGGCTGCGCGGAATGCGCTCGAAGGCGCCGGACAGGATCAGGGAGAGGATGCCAAGCTGGGTTTCGGCGGGCATGGCGACCAGCCACGGCAGCATCCATTTCTTCATGCGGCCGTCGGTCATCATGTCCCACGGGTGCACGAGTACGGGGATGTCGTCGTTGGCGCAATGGACAAGAAACTGCACGAGGGTGTCGTCGTCCAGGTCGCGCGGGCCGACGTGGTTGCCGATCTGCACGCCAAGGTGTCCGGCGGCACGGGATCGGGACGCTTCGCGGCAGGCGAGGTCGAGGTCTTGCAGGGGCACCTGGGCCAGTGCCTTGAGACGGGCCGGCGCGTGGGCGCAATGTTCGAGCGCAAGATCGTTCATGCGGGCGGCCCAGCCGGCGGCAGCCTGCGCGGGGTAGGTGTAGCCGAACATGACGGGCGTGGCGCACAGGATCTGGACGTCGACGCCATGGCGGTCCATCTGAGCGATGCGCAGCGCGGGATCCCAGAGGGTGGCGTCGACGGGGCGGAACGGCCGGTCGCCGGCCATGATCTGCCCGGTGGAGCCGTTGTCGTCGGGGCGCAGCCAGGGTGCGTTGACGGGGTCCAGCGCTGCGGCTTCCTGCCGGGTGATCGGCGGGAAGAAATGCGCGTGCATGTCGATTTTCTGAATCATCTTATGTGGATGCCTGGACGGGAGTGGGCTGCGCGGACGGGGCATGGCCCTTGCCGGGGTGGATCTGGCCGCAGCCGGGGCAGGTGCGCTTTTCGTTGCTGTCGTAGAAGGCCTGGAAGAGCGGCGGCAGGTCGGTGACGATGCTCTTCAACTGGACTTCGACGCGATGCACGAGGTGGCCGCAATGCGGGCAGTACCACTCGAATCCGTCGAGCAGACCCTGCGGGCGTTGGCGTTCGATGACGAGACAGGCACTGTCGGTTTCGGGGCGCTGCGGGGAGTGGCGCTCGTGCGGGGGGAGCAGGAAGATGTCGCCTTCCTTCAGGTCCACGCGTTCGGGTTTGCCGTCGATCCACAGTGACAGCCAGGCGTTGCCGCGGACCTGGTAGAAGAATTCCTCGAGCGGGTCGTCGTGGTAATCGGTGCGGTGATTGGGGCCGCCGACGACGGTGACGATGAAGTCGCTGTCCTGCCAGATCTGCTGGTTGCCGACGGGGGGCTTGAGGAGATGGGCGTGGTCTTGGATCCAGCGCTGGAAATTCAACGGCGGGCCGTAGGCGGGCATGAGGAACTCCGTGGGTGTCGCTTTGGACTGCGGTGAGATGGGGAGAGTCTAGGCGGGGGGACTGGGGGCTGCACAATAGAAATTGTGGGGGTGGATATGCGGGTTATCTATCGCGGGTTTCCCTGGGGGGGCTTGATGGAGCTGGGTGGTTTTGGTGGCTGGGTCTGAGTTTTTGATGGCTGTTTGTGTTCTTAAGACGCCCGGCGCGTCGTCGGCCTGGGGCGCGCGGGGCTACGATTGCGGTCCGGAGCC
>DALZRX010000205.1:0-7102 GCA_032015805.1 Achromobacter sp. | reverse complement strand
GGCCATGGTGCTGGCCATCGGCCTGGTGGTGGACGACGCCATCGTGGTGCTGGAAAACATCTACCGGCACATCGAGGACGGCATGCCGCGTAAGGAAGCGGCGTTGCGCGGCTCCAAGGAGATCGGCTTTGCGGTGGTCGCGATGACGATGACGCTCGTCACCGTGTATGCCCCGCTGGCATTCGCCACGGGGCGCACCGGCCGGTTGTTCATCGAATTCGCGCTGGCGCTGGCCGGCGCGGTGCTGGTGTCGGGCTTCGTGGCGCTGACGCTCACGCCCATGATGTGTTCTGTGCTGCTGCGGCACGAAAGCAGCCACAGCCGCTGGTACAACCTGATCGAAGGCTGGTTGAACGGCCTGAGCAACGGCTATCGCCGCATGCTGGGCGCGTCGTTGCGGCATCGGTGGATCGTCGTGGTGATCGGGCTGACCGTTGCCGCGGGCAGTGGCGTGCTGTTCAAGGTGGTCAAGAGCGAGCTGGCGCCGGTCGAGGACCGCGGCGTGGTATTCGGTGTTGTCAGTTCACCCGAGGGCGCGACGCTGAACTACACGTTGGACAGCATGCTCGGCATCGAGAAGTTCTATGCCGACATCCCCGAAGCCAGCGGCAGCCAGGTCACCGTGGGCTTCCCGACGGTCACGGATGGCACCGCGATCCTGCGCCTGAAGCCCTGGGAACAGCGCGAACGCAAGCAGCAGGCCATCACGCAGCAGTTGCAGCCGCAGTTCGCGTCGCTGCCGGGCGTGCGCGCCTTCCCGACCAATCCGCCGTCGCTGGGTCAGTCGGCCCGTTCCAAGCCGGTGGAATTCATCATCATGAGCCAGGCCTCGTATGAAGAGCTGTCGCGGCTGACCGAGATCTTCCTGGCCGAGCTGCGCAAGTATCCCGGTCTCTTGAACCTGGACACCGACCTGCGCCTGAACACGCCGGAACTGCGCGTGCGCGTGGACCGCGACAAGATGGCGGATGTGGGCGCGAACGTGGACGTGGTGGGTCGCACGCTCGAATCCATGTTGGGCGGCCGCCAAGTCACCCGCTACAAGGACGAGGGCGAGCAGTACGACGTGATCGTGCAGGTGACGCCGCGCGACCGCGCCAATCCCACTGACATTTCCGGCATCTACGTGCGGGCGCGCGACGGCAGCATGGTGCAGCTGGACAACCTGCTGGGTGTGCACGAAGGCGTGTCGCCGCAGTCGCTCAACCACTTCAACCGCCTGCGCGCCGTGAAGATCGACGCGGCCGTCGCGCCTGGCTATGCGCTGGGCGAGGTGCTTGAACACATGCATCAGGTGGCCCGCGAGGTCCTGCCCAACACGATCATTACGGACCTGGACGGGCAGTCGCGCGAGTTCCGCGACTCGTCAGGCAGCATCTATCTGGTCTTCGCCATGGCGCTGGCCTTCATCTACCTGGTGCTCGCCGCGCAGTTCGAAAGCTGGCGCAACCCGTTCATCATCATGCTGTCGGTGCCGTTGTCCATGACGGGCGCGTTGCTCGCCCTGTGGCTGACGGGCGGCACGCTGTCCATCTACAGCCAGATCGGGCTCATCACGCTCGTTGGCCTGATCACCAAGCACGGCATCCTGATCGTGGAGTTCACGAACCAGCTCCGCGATGAGGGCAGGGAACTCTACGAGGCCGTGGTCGAGGCCAGCGTGCTGCGCCTGCGCCCCATTCTGATGACGACCGGCGCCATGGTGCTGGGCACCGTCCCTCTGGCGTTGTCCGCGGGCGCGGGGGCGGAATCGCGCCAGCAGATCGGCTGGGTCCTGGTCGGCGGGCTGATGCTGGGTACACTACTGACCTTGTTCGTCGTGCCGGTGGCCTACACGTTGATTGCCACCGCACGCAAGAAGCCAGGCAAGTCCGGCAGCGAAGCGCCTCACCCGCACACGCCGCCGGCCTCGCAGCCCCAAGCGACGGAATAGAGCCGTCGGATTAGACCCGTCGGAAGAGTTATGCGCCAGATCATCTTTGACACTGAAACCACCGGACTGGACCCTGCCCAGGGTCATCGCATCGTCGAAATCGGCTGTGTGGAAATCGTCAATCGCACGCCGACGGGCAACAACCTTCACATCTACCTGAACCCGGACCGCGACAGCGACCCCGAGGCGCTGGCGGTGCACGGGCTGACCACCGAGTTCCTGTCCGACAAGCCGCGCTTTGCCGAAGTCGCGGACGAGTTCATCAAGTTCATCCAGGGCGCGGAGCTGATCGCGCATAACGCCGCGTTCGACGTGAAGTTCTTCAACGCCGAACTCGCGAAGATCGGCCGTGGTCCCATCGCCGACTTCTGCGATACCGTCACCGATTCGCTGCTGCACGCCCGGTCGCTGTTCCCGGGCAAGCGCAACTCGCTGGATGCGTTGTGCGATCGCTTCGGCATTTCGAACGCGCACCGCACGCTGCACGGCGCACTGCTGGACTCGCAGCTCCTGGCCGAAGTCTGGCTGGCGATGACGCGCGGCCAGGACGCGCTGCTGATCGATGTCGACGATGGCGCCGGCACCGGCGAAGACGGCATGGTGCTCGCAAAGTTCGATGCGTCGGGCTTGCCGGTGTTGCAGGCCAGCCCTGAAGAGCTGGCCGACCACGAGGCCTACCTTGCCGCGCTGGACAAGAGCGTGGGTGGCGCGTGCATCTGGCGCAAGCTTGACGCCCCGGTCGCGGCAGCCGCTTGAACGCTTTTCAGAGGCGACTTGCACACGTATAAAAATCCGTGCTATTATTTCGCCTCTTTCGGGGTGGTTAGCTCAGTGGTAGAGCACTGCCTTCACACGGCAGGGGTCACTGGTTCGAACCCAGTACTACCCACCAAAGACCTTCTCAGGCTCAACAGCCTTTGAAGCGCCCCAAAAGACAAGGCAAGTGTCGCAGCAGAAATTTTTGGTCGCGATACCGGTTTTGTTCTTCGGGCAGTAAGCAAAAAGCCAACCTTCATCGGTTGGCTTTTTTGTTTTTGATTCATTACTCTTCTTCTGATCTGCCGCAACCGATAGCTTCCGGTTGCGCCAAGCCCGTTCGACGCCTGTCTATCATTAAATAAAGCGATCAATAAAGCGGCGAATGACTGCCGAGCAAAACAGGAGAAGGCCATGGGTCCGCACACCAACACCATGCTCATCATCATTTGCACGGGCGTGGCGCTCATGTTGATCGGCTTTGGGTTTCGCGACCGCAACCTTGGCATGACCCTGATGGGTCTGGGCCTGGTCACCGCCATCGGCGCGATCATCTACAAGGCCTACATCACCTTCTATTGACCGCAAGCGCTCTTGGCGCTTCAGTCTTTTTGCGCTTGCTGCCGGGCCACGCGCGCCAGCAAGGTGTCGAGCTGGTTGGCAAACGCCTTGCGGTCGGCCTGGCTGAAGGACGACGGGCCGCCCGTGTCCACGCCGCTGGCGCGCAGTTCTTCCATCATGTCCCGCATCGCCAGCCGTTCCCGGATGGTTTCCGGCGAATAGCGCTCGCCGCGGGGGTTGAGCGCCAGCGCGCCTTTTTCCAGCACCTGCGCAGCCAGCGGAATATCGCCGGTGATGACCAGGTCACCCGTTTCCACGCGTTCCGCGATATGGGCATCCGCCACGTCGAAGCCGCGCGGCACCTGCACGGCCCGGATCAGCGGCGACGGCGGCGTGTAGAGCGCCTGGTTTGCGACCAGCGTCAGGGACACCTTCCAGCGCTGCGCGGCGCGAAAGAGGATGTCCTTGATGACGGCGGGGCAGGCATCCGCGTCGACCCAGATATGCATCGCGCTTACGCGCCCAGCGCTTTCTGCAGCGCCTCGGCCACGAGGTCGTTGGTCGACACGCCACGTTCGGCGGCGGCGGCGCGCAGTTTGTCGGCCTGTGCCTGGGACAGCTTCAGGGGAAAGGGCACCAGACCGGCTGCCTGGTCCAGTTTGCGCTGCTCGCGGCGGTCGGGCACCTGGGAGGCGGTGCCAAAGCGGTCCGGCGTGGACGATTGCTTGAGTTGACCGGCCAGCTTGAGGGCCTGGGTCTTTTGAAGGTCGAATTTGTTCATCGGAATTCCTGATAGGGAGCGCCATCATAAGCGCAACGCGCTTCAGCGCGGTTTGGCGTGCTCCAGTTGGGCGATGCCTTCCTCGGCGCCGTCGTGCAGCGGGACGCTCAGGCCGAGCCGGGCGGTGGCTGCCGACACCTGCGAGCCCTGGGTCGATCCGGCCGCCAGCAGGTCCTGGCCGGCCTGGTAGACCGCGCGCACCACGACAAGCGCTTCGTCCCGCGTGAGGTCGGTGGTGGTCAGCATCAACGCCGCCGTGCCCACGGTGGGAATCCGCTCCTGCTGGTTGGGATACGTGCCCGCCGCGATGTCGAGCGGCATCAGCACGCTGTCTCCGGACGTGAGGGTCTTGATGGCCTCGGCGTCCAGCGGCAGCAGCTTGAGTTGCGCCGGGATCAGGGCGTCGCGCAGCGGTGTGGCCGGCACGCCGATCACCTGGGCGGCCGCGTCCACGGCGCCGGACTTCAGGAGCGGCAGGGCGGCGACGAAAGGCGTGTCCGACACCTGGTAGTCGCGGCCGGCCTGCAGGCCATGCGCCGCCAGCACGGTCTGCAACGTGGCGCGCACGGCCGAGCCCTCCGGGCCCAGCGCGATGGTCTTGCCCTTCAGGTCCCGCACGCCACGCAAGGCAGGGTCGTCGCGCACGACGATATGGACCAATTCCGGATACAGGCTGCCGAGGGCGCGCAGGCCGGGAAAAGGCCCTTGTCCCGCGAACGGACCCGCGCCCTCGTAGGCCAGCCGCGCGGTATCGGCCTGGGCCAGCCCGACCACGGCGTCGCCGCTGCGCAGCAGCGCAATATTGTCGGCCCCGCCACCCGTGATCAGCGGCGAAACCCGCAGCTGGCGCGCGCGCGCCACGTCGCTCAGGGCACGGGCAAACGCCAGGTACTCGCCGCGGTCCGGCCCACCGGCCAGCGGGTAACCCTGTTGCAGCCGGGACAGCCGGCCGTTGATGCGCGCCACCGAGCGCTCCAGTTCCTGCTGCACGACGTGCTGGGCGGTGCTGGACGCGCTATAGGTCACGGAGTGCGTGATCTGATCCAGCGTGTCCAGCAGTTGACGCGTGACCGTCGGCGGTGCGCCGGTGTCGAGCGAGGGCGCCTCCGCGGCCTTGAAGCCCGCGGGCGTCACCAGCTTCCATGCGCCGTCCTCTTCCCGGTAGATGGCGCTGGCATGGGCGACGATGCGGTCGCCGGCCTTGTTGCCCCCGGATTTCACGCCGCTGATGCTGCGCGGACCCGCGCCCAGCAACGTCACCAGCGAGGCGGCGCCGGGCTGGTCCCATGCGCCCAGCGAAATGTCGCGGGTCAGTTCCAGGTCGACGTCGTAATAGACGACGCGGCGGGATTGCCCTGCCGGCGCGGTGCTGTCCGTGGCCGATCCCATCCGCTTGAGATCCGCGATGCGAAAGAGGTCTTGTCCGTACGTGGCGTCCAGACTGCGCGCCACGTCCGAGCGCAGGGCGTCCGCGTCGGGCGCGCGGCCGCAGGCGGCCAGCATCACGCACAGCAAGATGAGTATCAAACGTTTGAACATGGCTACATCCCTCCCACGAACGGCAAGGAGATCAGCGAACTCAGCACGATCACGTTCAGGATGTCGACCAGGAAGGCGCCGGTGACGGGGACCACGATGAACGCTTCGGGCGCGGGGCCGTGACGGCGCGTGAGCGCCTGCATGTTGGCGATGGCCGTGGCCGTGGCGCCTAGCCCGAAGCCGCAGAACGCCGCGGACATGATGGCGGCCTCGTAGTCGCGCTTGAGCAGCCGGAATACCACCCAGGCGGCGTACAGGGCGCAGAACAGCGTCTGCACCGCCAGCATCAGCGCCAACGGGCCGGCCAGACGGGCGACGCTGGACAGGTCCAACGTCATCATCGTCATGCCCAGGAAGAGCGAGAGCGAGATCGTGCCGATGATGTCGGTGGCGCGATCGTCCAGCCGGATGCCTACCAGCGGACCCGCGTTGCGGATAAGCACACCGGTGGCGAGGCACCACAGAAAATTGGGCAGGCTGACCGGGGCGTCTTCCACCAGGGCCGCCAGGACGCCGCCCACGACCAGGCAGACGAACGCCGCGGTCAGGGAAAAGATGAAGGTCCCCGCGGTGGGCGGCTTGTTGTCTTCGTTCAGGTCCACCGCCTGGTGCCCTTCCGTGGCGGTGTGATCCAGGCTGCCCGACACCTTGTGGCGGCGCATGATCCATTCCGCCACCGGGCCCCCCACGACGCCGCCCAGCACCAGCCCCAGCGTTGCCGCCGTCATGGCCAGCGGCATCACGTCCTGGATGTTGTTGAAGTCGGCAAAGCGCGTCGCATACGCCGCGCCGGTGCCGTGACCGCCCACCAGGGTAATCGTGCCGCCCAAGAGGCCCATCAACGGATGCATGTCGAGCAGCCAGGCCATGCCCAGGCCGACGGCATTCTGCAAGACAAGAAAGGGGACCAGCGCGAGCAGGAAGGCGATGAGCCGGGGGCCGCCGCGAGCCAGCAGCTTGAGGTTGGCCGTGAGGCCGATGCAGCCGAAGAACAGCAGCAGCAGTGTGGGCTTGACGCTGGTCTCAAGTGAAACGGCGACGCCGCCCCAGGTGGACAGCAGGTAGGCCAGCACGGCGAAGAGCAACCCGCCTACGATGGGATCGGGAATGCTGTAGCGCGCCAGAACGCCGATGCGTGTGGTCATGACTCGTCCGACGACGAGCACGAGGCAGCACGCGAGGAAAGACTGGACGGGCGAAAGGGAGATCATATGAACCTTCGCGCCCCGCCGGGGCGCAGCAAGCCAAGCTGTTCAAACCCGCTGTTCAAACCGTTTGCCGCCGCATCGCTCGCGGACTGCGAACCTATCTTACGACTAGCAAAGGTCTGCTGTACACGGGGGGAGTGACACGTCAGGGGCGTGACGCGCCCGGGGCCGCGATGGGAAAGCCGCGCGACATGTAACTTGCGCCCTCGCCATAGCCAGCCAGTTTCTCGGCCAGACCGGCGGTGTCGGGGGCCAGCGGCGCATAGCCATGGCGCAGCCAATAGCCAGCCGCGGACGCCAGCGACACCAGGCTGGCGCGCGTCA
>DALZRX010000204.1:0-7138 GCA_032015805.1 Achromobacter sp. | reverse complement strand
TCCCGCAGCGGCCCCGGCCAGCAGCGGCGCCAATCTGGCGGACATGGACGACGACATTCCGTTCTAAGCGTTCTGAACGTCGCCCCGCGGTACGCACGCATAAGACCCCGGCTTTCCATGGAAGGCCGGGGTTTTGCTTTTGGCGGTCGCGGGGCCGCGTCCGGGGGGGAGGCCGCTTGCCGATCGGTGCCATTGGGCTACCCCCTGCCATGTTCCGGCGCATCGCGCCTTCCGCGGGCCGTGCGCCCGCGCCTGCGCGAGTTACGGACGTGACGCGCCAGCGGCTTCGTTCGCGGCCGGCGGCTGAAACGCTTCCACCAGGAAATCGATGAACGCGCGCGTGCGTGCCGTCTGGTTACGCCGTTGCGGGTAGTAGACGAACAGGTCGGCCGCGGGCAGCGCGAAGTCCGGCAGCACCACCCGTAGTCTTCCGCTTTCCAGATACTTGGCCAGATCCCATTCCGAACGGATGAGGATGCCGTGGCCGTCAAGCGCCCAGCCTAGGACGATGTCGCCGTCGTTGCTGGACAGCGCGCCTTCCACCTTCACCGTCTCGACGCGGCCCTGATGCGTGAAACGCCACACGCCGTGGGCCTCGTCGTTCTGCCGGTGGAGGATGCACTGGTGCTGCGCCAGGTCTGCAAGGATGGCGGGCGCGCCGCGCGTCTGCAGGTAACGCGGCGAGGCGCACAGAAAGCGGCGGTTGGTCATGATGCGCCGGGCGGCGAGGCGCTTGTCGGGCAATTCGCCGAAGCGGATGGCCAGGTCGAAGCCGCCTTCCACCAGATCGATGGGCCGGTCCGTCACTTCAAGTTCGACCTGGACCTGCGGATAGCGCTTCGCGAATTCCGAAACCAGCGGCGCGATGGTCGTGCGGCCGAAGCCCAGCGTGGCATTGACGCGGATGAGGCCGCGGGGCTGGGCGCCGCTGCGGGACACCACATCCTCCATCTCGTGCAGGTCGGCCAGGATCCGGGTCGCGTAGGCCAGGTAGGTTTCGCCTTCGTTGGTGAGGCTGATGCTGCGCGTGGTCCGGTTCACCAATCGCACGCCGAGGCGTTTTTCCATCAGGGCCAGGCGCTTGGTCGCTGCGGGGGGCGTCAGGTCCAGTTGCCGCGCCGCCGCCGACAGGCTGCCCAGACGGGCGATCAGCACGAAAAATTGCAGTTCGGAGGCAAGGTCGGCTTTCACTGAAAGTAAATAATCAAATGAACTTGGGTGAATCTTAGGGCATGGCCGCGCCACTAATCTATCGATTCCCAATGCCGCCCCCTGACGGATACGCCTTGAAATTCGGAGACAAGCCATGAGAATCGTCGACATCCGCGAGCAGACCCTGCCCATCAGTTCGCCCATCCGCAACGCCTACATCGACTTCAGCAAGATGACGCTGAGCCTGGTCGCCGTGATCACCGACGTGATCCGCGACGGCAAGCCGGTGGTCGGCTACGGCTTCAACTCGAATGGCCGCTACGGGCAGGGCAAGCTGATGCGCGAGCGCTTCATCCCGCGCGTACTGGAGGCAGCCCCGGATTCGCTGGTCGACACCACGGGCCGCAACCTGGATCCGCACAAGGTCTGGGACGCCATGTTCAAGAACGAAAAGCCGGGCGGCCACGGCGAGCGGTCGGTGGCGATCGGGACGATCGACATGGCCGTGTGGGACGCAGTCGCAAAGATCGAGGGCAAGCCGCTCTTCCAGTTGCTGGCCGAGCGCTACGGCAACGGCCAGCCGGATCGCCGGGTCTTCGTGTATGCCGCGGGCGGCTACTACCACCCGGGTCAGGACCATGCCAAGCTCAAGGACGAGATGCGCAGCTACCTGGATCGCGGCTACACGGTCGTGAAAAAGAAGATTGGCGGCGCGTCGCTCGATGAGGACCTTCGCCGTATCGATTCGGTGCTGAGCGTGCTGCAGGACGGCCAGAAGCTGGCGGTCGACGCAAATGGGCGGTTCGACCTGGATACGGCGATTGCCTACGCCAAGGCGCTGTCCCAATACGACCTCTTCTGGTACGAGGAGGCGGGCGATCCGCTGGACTTTGAATTGCAGGCGACGCTGCGCAATTACTACGACAAGCCGATGGCTACGGGTGAAAACCTCTTTTCCATGCAGGATGCGCGCAACCTGATCCGCTATGGCGGCATGCGTCCCGACCGCGACTACCTCCAGTTCGACTGCGCACTCAGCTACGGCTTGGTGGAGTATCTGCGGACGCTGGACATGTTGCGCCAGCACGGTTGGTCTGCCAGCCGATGCGTGCCGCATGGGGGCCACCAGATGTCGCTGAACATCGCGGCCGGCCTTGGCCTGGGCGGCAATGAAAGTTATCCGGACCTCTTCCAGCCGTTTGGTGGCTTTCCGGATGGCGTCAAGGTGGAAGGGGGCCATGTGACCATGCCGGACCTGCCGGGCATCGGCTTTGAGGGCAAGGCGGATCTGTATGCGGTGATGCGCGAGCTGTCTGCCTGATCCCTGCCGAGCCCGCGTCCCGCCGGTCATGCCGGCGGGACATAAATTGTTTCACTTTACCCGCTTGCGTCGTCTATCTAGTAGTAGGTAAGATTCATCCATCGACGCAGCGCACCCAACCAAACCGCCCGACGCCGACACCAGAAATACAGTAGGACCGCTTTTTTATTTCCCTCGACATCTACCTACAAGTAGATAGCTAACTGAAACACATACTGCCCTTTAACTCGGAGATTGACCATGAAGACCCTCGTATCCGCCCTGATTCTTTCCGCTTCCTTTATCGGCGCCGCCCAAGCTGGCGAACTGGATTACCCGCCCGCCCTGGAAACCCAAAGCACCGTGACACGCGCTCAAGTTCAACAAGAACTCGCCGCCGCGCGCGCCAACGGCGAACTGGTGTTCGGTGAGGAAGGCTACGCCGCTGCCCCGATCGCTCACGCTGGCGACAAGACCCGCGCCCAGGTCAAGCAGGAACTGGCCGCCGCCCGAGCCCAAGGCCTGACCGACGGTGGCGAACTGGATTACCCGCCTGTCCAAGGCTGATTTTTTTCGACTTAGAACCTATCTATAAGTAGATAGCGTTAACCCGACTTCGACACAACTTCGCATCCCTCTGGAGAATCCTCATGAAGACCCTCATTTCCGCCCTGATCCTGTCCGCTTCCTTCATCGGCGCCGCCCAAGCCGGCGAACTGGACTATCCGCCCGCCCTGAATACCCAAAGCACGGTCACCCGCGCGCAAGTGCAGCAAGAATTGGCCGCCGCCCGCGCCAACGGTGAACTGGTGTCCGGCGAAGAAGGCTACGCCGCCACGGCGTTTGCCCAGGCCGGCGACAAGACCCGCGCTCAGGTCAAGCAGGAACTGGCTGCCGCCCGTAGCCAAGGTTTGACCGAAAGCGGTGAGCTGGACTACCCGCCCGTCCAAGGCTGATTTTTTTGACTTGTGACCTATCTATACATAGATAGCCTCAACCCGATATCGACGCAGCAACTGCAATTCAAACTTTCTGGAGATTTCTCATGAAAACCCTCGTATCCGCCCTGATTCTTTCCGCTTCCTTCATCGGCGCCGCGCAAGCCAGCGAACTGGACTACCCGCCCGAGCTGAACACCCAAAGCACGGTGACCCGCGCTCAGGTCCAGCAAGAACTGGCCGCTGCCCGCGCCAACGGTGAACTGGTGTTCGGTGAAGAAGGCTACGCCGCTGCTCCGATCGCCCACGCCGGCGACAAGACCCGCGCCCAGGTCAAGCAGGAACTGGCAGCCGCCCGCGCCCAGGGTCTGACCGATAGTGGTGAACTGGACTACCCGCCCGTGCAAGGCTGAACGCAGATGGCAATCGAAGCGGACCCCGGGGACGGGAGCTTTTCCCGGCCGGAGTCCGCTGGCACTGTCGGCGGCTTTGAGCGACCCTCTCGGTGACGCCGATAAGGGACCGTCCCAATGACGAACCGACCTATTAGTAGGTAATATGCAGCCATGGATACCCCGACTTCCAACACCACACGCGAACTGCTTCTGGCGCACGCCGAGAAGCTGATCCGCATGCGCGGATGCAATGGCTTCAGCTACCGCGACCTGGCTGAACATGTGGGCGTCAAGACGTCCAGCATCCATTATTATTTTCCGGGCAAGGACGACCTGCTGTACGAAGCGGTCGAAGCCTACAGCACGCGCGCGCTCGGCGCGGTGCGCGGCATCGACACCGCGCAGCCGGCGCAGGCGCAGCTTGAAAAGTACCTCTCGATGATGGAATCGGCTGCCTGCGGCTCCGGTGAACTCTGTCTGGGCGGCATGTTGGCCGCCGACGTGATGAGCCTGTCGGAACGGGTCCGCGGCGCGTTGCAGGGATTTTTCCGGGCGCACGAAGCGTGGCTGGCCCGCGTGCTGGCCGAAGGCGCGGCGCAAGGCACGTTGAAGTTTTCGGGTTCGCCTGAAGCCGCCGGGCGCGCGGTGTTCGCGACGATCCAGGGTTGTCTTCTGGTGTCACGCCTGTTCCAGCAGCCCCCCGCCCTGTGCGAGGCGATCAGCGCGCTGTATGTCGGATGCGAAGGCAAGACGGAACACCAGGCCTGACCATCAACCCCAGCTATCCGCACGTCCCCATTGCACGGCCGCCTTGCTTTCGCAGGCGGCCGTTGTCATTGGGGGCGCCGCCTGCGCCGCACAGCTTTACGCCAACGCGCGCGCCATGTCGGTGCTGGTGCGTTCCTGCACGCCGAGATCTCGCATGCGTTGCAGGAAGGTCGCTTGCGCATTGGCAAAGCCCGCGACGGGACTCATGCAGTCGGTCAGCAGCACGATGCGCGACAGGTTGCCGCCGGGCAGATGCTCGGCCAAGTGCTCAACGGTCGCCTTGACGCAGTGGCTGCCCGCTTCGCCCGCGACGAGAATGAGATCGGCCCGGTCCAGCGAATCCAACAGTCCGCGGTTGAGTTGGCTGCGCGGATCGTCGGCGTCGGGCACTTCGGCCATCAACGCGCTGTAATGTTCGGTCCAGGGATTGGCGCCCTTGGGCACCTTGCGCACGATGAACTG
Organism: Achromobacter sp.; assembly: GCA_032015805.1. Classification (GTDB taxonomy): domain Bacteria; phylum Pseudomonadota; class Gammaproteobacteria; order Burkholderiales; family Burkholderiaceae_B; genus Achromobacter. Next base: position 2,123 of record DALZRX010000204.1, on the reverse strand, counting down.
GCGCTCTTCCTCCCACCGGCCATAGGCGGCGCGCACGTCGGCGTGCACGTTGTGGCCCCAGGTGCCGATTTCGCAGTGCACGGGCCACGCCATCAGGGTGTAGCGGCCGCGGGCTTCGAGCTCGTCCAGGTAAGTGAGGGTGCGCGGGACGTCGTCGTCGTGGCGCGGCACAAATTCGCCGGCGCGCAACTGCGCGGCCGTGATCGGCGTGAACGGCGCCACGGGGTCGCCATTGCCTGCGCGCCAGAAAGTGGGATGCGCAATGTCCAGGCGGTGGTGCGAATCCAGCGTGACCGTGATCGACGAAAGCGCGTGGGCCGTGGCGTCGATGAAGCGCGCCAGCCGCTGCATGTCGGCATGCGCGCCGGCGATGGGCAGCGCGGGCTCGACTGCCAGCCCGGTCAAGGGATCGTGAGGCCGATAAGTCTCGGGCAGGTCACAAAAATCGTTTTGCGGGTCGACGATCAGCAGATGAATGGAGCGCGGCATGACGTATTGGGCGGGGGTGAGATTCGAAATGCGAAGTCAGACGCCCGAACCTCAAAACAGCACGAGATGCTCGGCGCGGTCGGGCAATTGGCGCAGCAGGGAGCGCCATTGGCGCCAAAGAACGGACGATACGCCTAATGCGCCTATCGGAATCAGAATCCACATGACCAGCTCCTGTCAAGATTCGCACGAGCGTGCGAAATTTAAGCGAAAGTAAGGCCGGCGCGAGGCCGGCACAGTCGGTGCTACTCGATGTACTTGAAGCTGCGATAGGTCGAAATCAGACGCTCGTAGGCCGCTTTGACGCGTTCGTGCGCCTTGGGGTCCCGCAGAAAGCGGGCATCATGCATCAATCCGACCATCAGGCTGTAAACCTCGAACACGAGCTGCTGTGGGTCCGTATCGGGACGAAGATGGCCCGCTTCCAGCGCCTGTTCGACGGTGCGCACCATGGCGGCGCGCCAGCGCTTCAGGTTGTGTTCCAGCACTGACCGCAGTGGCGACTCGACATCGTCGTACTCAAACGCGCCGGCCACGTAGATGCACCCGGTAAGGGTGTCGACGTTGCTGGCGCGTTCGATCCACAGCGAGACCAGCGCATTCAATCGCGGCAAGCCGCGCGGGTAGGCCATGGCGGGCGTGAAGACCGCCTCGACAAAGCGGCGGTCGTATTCGTCCAGCACCGCCTGCTGCAGGGCTTCCAGCGAACCGACGCGCGAAAACACGCCGCTCTTGCTGATGCCGAGCCGTTTGGCGACCTGGCCCAACGAGAGGCTTTCCATGCCTTGCGCGGCGGCCATGTCGAGGGCCGTGTTCACGATGGCCGCGAAGGTGAGTTCGCTTTTCTCGGTTTTTGCTGTCATGGACGAAATTTAGCACGGCTGTGCGAAATGCATCAACAAAAAAGCCGGACGGCGCCGCCGTCCGGCTTGATCATGCGCGCGGCATCGTATCAGGCGCGCGCGGCCTTGTGCTCGAGGCGGTACTTGTGCAGCAGCGGCTCGGTGTAGCCATTGGGCTGTGTCAGGCCTTCGAACACAAGCGCGCAGGCCGCCTTGAATGCCAGCGAGGTGTCGAAGTTTCCGGCCATGGGCTGGTAGAACGGGTCGCCTGCATTCTGCCCGTCGACGACCTTGGCCATGCGCTGGAAGGTCTCCGTGACCTGATCGTGATTGGTGATGCCGTGGCGCAGCCAGTTGGCGATGTGCTGGCTGGAAATGCGCAGCGTGGCGCGGTCTTCCATGAGGCCCACGTTGTGGATGTCGGGCACCTTCGAGCAGCCGACGCCCTGGTCGATCCAACGCACCACATAGCCGAGGATGCCCTGCACGTTGTTGTCCAGTTCCTGCTGGATGTCGGCAGCCGACCACTTGGACGGGTCGCCGACGGGGACCGTGAGCAGGCCGTTAAGCAGTTCGTCGCGCACGCCATCCAGCCGGGTGCGTTCGAGTTCCTGCTGGACCGCCTGCACGTCGACCTGGTGGTAATGCAGCGCGTGCAGCGTGGCCGCAGTGGGCGAGGGCACCCAAGCCGTGTTGGCGCCCGCCTTGGGATGCGCAATCTTCTGTTCGAGCATCGCCGCCATCAGGTCGGGCATGGCCCACATGCCCTTGCCGATCTGGGCGCGGCCGCGC
>DALZRX010000203.1:4338-7146 GCA_032015805.1 Achromobacter sp. | reverse complement strand
GCCAAGCGCGCAGTGGCGCCCAAATACCGCCACCCGCAAACCGGCGAAACCTGGAGCGGCCGCGGAAAGGCGCCGCGCTGGCTCGCCGCTGAAGAAGCCGGCGGCGCGACCCGCGAGAGTTTTCTTATCAAGGAATAAAACCTATTCCTCAGTAAGAAATAAAGCGGCGCACCATGATGGTGCGCCGCTTTTATTTTAGGCAGGCGCCGCGGGGCGCCTCGATTCAACGCACGGGGAATTGAATCTCGCGCTCAGCGCCATTATTGCCCGGGAAATTGTCGAATATTGCACGTACCAGATACGGCATCGTGCGCATAAAATCGTCGCGCTCGCTCAATATGAAGGCCGTCGAGCGGTATACCTCTGCGCCCCCTTGCTGCGTGTCACGGATGAAGAGCGACAAGGAATTGCGTTGAACCACCATGGGCACATCCACCCAGTCCGGCCCCCAGAATCCGGCGCCCATGCCCCACGGTCCGGGCCCATAGAAACCGCCATAACCGCCGTAGAAATATGGATCATACGGACGGCGCACCATCACCTGAGTCTGCGTGGTCCCATAGCGGAACGACACGTCAAAACGGCCTTTTGTACCGGAGCGCGCCTCCACCAGTCCAGTGGCGCCGATACCGGCGCGCACCATATCCTGAAAGGACTGATATTCCAGATTATTGATTTGCGACGGGTCGGCCGGCACGAACTGATAAGTCTGGCCCTCGACGCCCGCCGGCCATTGCTGAAACGATGTCACGCGAGCCGAAACGGTCGGCGCGGCGCAGCCCGTCAACGTCAGGGCCCCCAGCACGGCGAAAATACCGGCCCACCGGCCCAGACTGCTGAACCACGACGTACTGGACATTTGCGACTCCTCTTCGCGCAACGGCGCAATCATACCGAGCTTTGACATACGCGCTTGCCAAAAGTTTTAGGCTAGCCCGTAAGCCCAAGGTTTTGGTCCGCGGGCAGCCACTACAATAGGCTTCTTGTTCATACAGGACTGCAGATCCCATGCGCACCGACACGCCCGTTACCGTATACCGCAAGGATTACCAGCCCTACCCCTACGAAATTCCCGAAGTCGCCCTCGCCTTCGACCTCGCGCCCGACGCGACCGAAGTGCGCTGCACCATGCACGTGCGGCGCAGGCCTGAAGCCAGCGCTGACGCCGCCCTGATCCTGGATGGAGAAGAGCTGGAACTCGTGTCGGTAGGCGTGAATGGCGAACCACTGCCCGCCGCCCGCTACCAATTGTCCGAGCACACCCTGACGCTACAGGGCCTGCCCGCCGACGCCACCGTTGAAATCGTCAGCCGCTGCAAGCCTTCCGCCAATTCCACATTGATGGGCCTGTATGTGTCGGGCGGCAATTTCTTTACGCAGTGCGAGGCCGAAGGATTCCGGCGCATCACCTGGTTTGCCGACCGCCCGGACGTGATGTCGCGCTACCGCGTGACGCTGCGCGCGCGGCCTGACTATCCGGTGCTGCTGTCGAACGGCAACCTGATCGCTTCGCGCCAGTTGTCCGACGGCCGCAACGAGGTGGAATGGGAAGATCCCTTCCCCAAGCCCTGCTACCTGTTCGCATTGGTCGCCGGCAACCTGACGCATCGCGAAACCACGGTCAAGACGGCCAGCGGCCGCGACGTGCTGCTGCAGGTCTACAGCGATCCGGGCTCCGAGACCAAGACCGAATGGGCGCTGGACTCGCTGGTGCGATCGCTGCGCTGGGACGAGAGCCGCTTTGGACTCGAGCTGGACCTGGACCGTTTCATGATCGTCGCCGTCCATGACTTCAATATGGGAGCCATGGAAAACAAAGGCCTGAACATCTTCAATGCGGCCTACGTGCTGGCCGATCCGCAGACGGCCACCGACGCGAACTATGAAGGCATCGAATCGGTCATCGGGCATGAATATTTCCACAATTGGACCGGCAACCGCGTCACCTGCCGCGACTGGTTCCAACTGAGCCTCAAGGAGGGCCTGACGGTCTTCCGCGATCAGGAATTCAGCGCCGACATGATGGCGCGCGACATGGACGCGGCCGCCGCCGCCAGCGCACGCGCCGTCAAGCGCATCGACGACGTGGTGGCGCTGCGCGCTGCCCAGTTTCCTGAAGACGCCGGTCCCATGGCGCATCCGATCCGTCCGGAAAGCTACCAGGAGATCGGCAACTTCTACACGGCCACCGTGTACGAAAAAGGCGCCGAGGTCATTCGCATGCAGCACACGCTGCTGGGCGAAGCCGGATTCCGCGCAGGCATGGACGAGTATTTCCGCCGCCACGACGGCCAGGCGGTGACGTGCGACGACTTTGTCGCCGCCATGGAATCGGTCTACGTTCGCCAGCACCCAGGCCGCGACCTGTCCGTGTTTCGCCGCTGGTATCGGCAGGCCGGCACACCGCGCGTCACGGTCAGGCTGGATCATGACGCCGCCGCACGCCGCTGCACGGTGACGCTCACACAGTCCTGCCCGCCCGTGGGCGTCGAAAAGAAGGCCGGCCCGGACTACGTCAAGGCGCCGTTCCACATTCCGTTTGCCATTGGCCTGCTGGACCGCGATGGCAACGCGCTGCCGCTACGCCATGACGGCGCCGTCGTCGACACGGCCTTGCTGGAACTGTCGACACAAAGCCAGCAATGGGTGTTCGAGGATATTGCCGAACGTCCCGTGCCTTCGCTGCTGCGCGACTTTTCCGCGCCGGTCATCGTCGACTACGACTGGTCCGACGAAGAACTGGCGCTGCTGTCCGCACACGACGCCAATCCGTTTGCGCGTTGGGAAGCTGGCCAGGAACTGGCCACC
>DALZRX010000203.1:0-4328 GCA_032015805.1 Achromobacter sp. | reverse complement strand
CCCGCCAGATTCTGGCGTTGGCCGACGCGCGCCAGGCGGGCCGCACGCTGCAAGCCGCCGCGGCCTTCATCGACGCTTGGCGCGCGTTGCTCACCGATCCCGCGCTCGACGCCGCGTACCGTGCGCGTGCATTGTCGCTGCCGTCTGAAAAGACGCTGGCCGAACGCATGCAGCAGGTCGATCCGCCCGCCCTGGCCGTGGCGCGCGATTTCCTGCGCGCCGAACTTGGCCGGCAACTTCAAGCCGAATTCCGCCGCGCGTTCGATGAGAACCAGACGCCGGGTGAATACAGCCCCGCGCCGATCCCCGCCGGCATGCGCGCGCTGAAGAATCTTGCGCTCAGTCATCTGATGGCGGCCGGCGAACCCGAAGCCCAGCGCCTGGCCGAACAGCAGTACGCCACCGCCGGCAACATGACCGACAGCCTGGCCGCGCTTTCCGCGCTGATCAACTTCGGACAAGGCGACCACCCGCAGCAAGCGCTGGCCGCTTTCTACACGAAATGGAGCGCCGATCCGCTGGTGGTGGACAAGTGGTTCGCGCTGCAGGCCGCCGCGCGCTCGACGACCGTGCAGACCGCCCGCGAACTGATGAAGCACCCGGCGTTCACGCTGCGCAATCCGAATCGCGCCCGCGCGCTGATATTCCAGTTCTGCCTCAACAATGCCCGAGGCATGCACCATCCGGATGGATCGGGCTATGCCTTCTGGGCTGAGCAGGTGCTGGCGCTGGACGCACTGAATCCGGAAATCGCCGCACGCCTGGCTCGCGCGCTGGACAACTGGTCGCGCTTTGTGCCGGCGCTGCGCGCCCCCATGCAGGCCGCCCTTGAAAAAGTGCGCCAACACGAGGGGCTATCGCGCAACGTACAGGAAATCGTATCCAAGGCTTTAGAATTCGCTGCATAGGGAGATCCTTTTGAAACGTAAAACACTGACTCAATACCTGGTGGAGCAACAGCGCTCCACCCAAGCCCTCGCTCCGGAAGTGCGGCTGCTCATCGAAGTGGTCGCGCGGGCCTGCAAGGCCATCAGCCATGCCGTCAGCAAGGGTGCGCTGGGTGGCGTCCTGGGCAGCCTGGAAAGCGAGAACGTCCAGGGCGAAGTCCAGAAAAAGCTGGACGTGCTGTCCAACGAGATTCTGCTGGAGGCCAATGAATGGGGCGGCCACTTGGCGGCCATGGCCTCGGAAGAGATGGAAACCATCCATCTGATCCCGAACCGCTACCCCAAGGGCGAATACCTGCTGCTGTTCGATCCCCTCGATGGCTCATCCAACATCGACGTGAACGTCTCCATCGGCACCATCTTCTCGGTGCTGCACGCTCCGCACAATGTGTCGGGCGCTCCCGTCTGCGAAGCGGACTTCCTGCAGCCGGGCAACAAGCAGGTCGTGGCCGGCTACGCCGTCTACGGCCCGCAGACGATGCTGGTGCTGACCATTGGCACCGGCGTCGTGGGCTTCACGCTGGATCGCGAAATGGGTTCCTGGGTGCTCACGCACGAGAACATCCGCGTGCCGGAAGACACCAAGGAGTTCGCCATCAACATGTCGAACATGCGGCACTGGGCCCCGCCGGTCAAGCGCTACATCGACGACTGCCTCGCCGGCTCGACCGGCCCGCTGGGCAAGGACTTCAACATGCGCTGGATCGCCTCGATGGTGGCGGACGTGCATCGCATCCTGACGCGCGGCGGCATCTTCATGTACCCGTGGGATGCGCGCGAACCGGGCAAGGCCGGCAAGCTGCGCCTGATGTATGAAGCCAACCCCATGAGCTTCCTGATCGAACAGGCCGGCGGCGCCGCGATCAACGGCGTTGAGCGGATCCTCGATATCCAGCCTGAAAAGCTGCACCAACGCGTAAGCGTCATCCTGGGCTCGAAGAACGAAGTCCAGCGCGTGGGCCGCTATCACGCGGAAGACGCGGGCAAGTAAGCCCTCCGCACATTCTGCGCGCCAACGCAAAGCCCCGGCATGAAAGCCGGGGCTTTTTTTATTCAGTCAGCAAATTGGTTTACTTGACCTCTTCGATCGACTTCACGTCGTCCTTGTTGACCTGAACCTTCTTGCCATTCTGTTCGTATTCGTACATGCCCGACTTCTTGTCGTATTCGGGCTCATCGGGCGCTACGGTGGAAGAGCCGTCGCGTTGGTTGATAACCGATGGGGACGAGCATCCGGCCAGTACGCCAAAGCCGGTCATCACCAGGGCCAACGTCATGGTCTTCATCTTCATGGTCGTGTTCTCCGAGTGTGAATTGGTGATTTCACTCTATCGGAATCCGCCCCCGAAATCGTGTCGGCTTGTCGGCAAAATGCATAAGAACGTAAAACTGTCCCGGCCCCAATAATGAAAAACCCCTCGCGGGACGCGCCCGGGAGGGGTTGCAACCGTACACAAGCGGCAAGCGCGCTTTACACCTTGGCGTGCGCCTCGATGAAACGGCGTACAGCGGCTTCACTGCAGTCCATCACTTCGACGCGTTGCGGCAGCGATTCGAGGTCTGCGAGGTTGCCCGGCGGGGTGGCCGGACGGCCGAGCGCTTCCTCGATCGTCTCGGAGAACTTGGCAGGCAGCGCGGTTTCGAGCACAAGCATCGGAACGCCCGGTTCGACGAATTCCCGGGCAACCTTCACGCCGTCGGCAGTGTGCGGGTCAACCAGCACGCCGGTGGCGTCGTACAGGGCGCGGATCGTCGACAGACGGTCCGTGTGCGAGCTGGCGCCCGATACAAAGCCATAATCGGACTCGAACTGATCCTTCATGACGGAGAGGTCGAACGAACCGTCGCGCGCCAGCGCCGTCCACAATTCCTTCACGCGATCGGTATCGCGGCCCACCAGGTCGAACACGAAGCGCTCGAAGTTGGAGGCGCGCGAGATGTCCATCGACGGGCTGGACGTGGCGTAGGTCTGCTCGGCGGGGCGCGGACGGTACACGCCGGTGCGGAAGAACTCTTCCAGCACGTTGTTCTCGTTCGTGGCCAGCACGAGGCGGCGGACAGGCAGGCCCATGCGGCGCGCGATGTGGCCCGACAGGATGTTGCCGAAATTGCCCGAGGGCACGGCAAACGACACTTGCTGTCCGGCCCGTTCGGTGGCGCGCAGCCAACCGTGGAAGTAATACACAACCTGGGCGGCGATGCGCGCCCAGTTGATCGAGTTCACGGCGCCAAGGCGGTACTGGCTCTTGAAGGCCAGGTCGCCGGCCAGGGCCTTGACGATGTCCTGCGCCTCGTCGAACACACCGCGCACGGCGATGTTGTGGATGTTCTCGTCCTGCAGCGAATACATCTGGGCACGCTGGAAGGCGCTCATGCGGCCGTGCGGCGACAGCATGAACACCGCCACGCCCTTCTTGCCGCGCAGCGCGTATTCCGCAGCCGAACCCGTGTCGCCGGAGGTGGCGCCCACGATGTTCAGGGTGGTGTTGCGCTTGGCCAGGACATACTCAAAAACCTGGCCCAGGAACTGCATGGCCATGTCCTTGAATGCCAGCGTGGGACCTTCCGACAGGCCCAGCAGCGACAACCCGCCATCCAGCGGACGCAGCGGAACGATGTCCTCGCTGCTGAAGATCTGCGGCGTGTAGGCGGCGCGGGTCAGGCGGCGCAGGTCGTCTGCGGGAATATCCGTGGCGAACAGCGACAGCACTTCGAAGGCCAGGTCGGCATACGAAAGACCGCGCCAGGATTCCAGCGTTTCGCCGGAGACCTGGGGTAGCGTCTGCGGAACGGCAAGCCCGCCGTCGGGCGCCAGGCCTTCCAGCAGGATGTCGGAGAATTCCAGCGCGGCCATGCCGCCGCGCGTAGAGATGTATTTCATGTCAATTGCTCCACGATGCAAGCGCCCCAGGCGCTTCGGCGGTGGGCCTTCATCACGTCAGGTTCTCCACGCGCAGGCGCGTGACCTTGGACCGCACGAAGGGCAAGGATTCGATGCGCTCGATGGCCTGGTTGACGTTGCCTTCCACTGCCTCGTGCGTGAGGAAGATGATGTCGGCGCCGCCGATGTGCGACGGCTGCTGGATCATCGAACCGATGGAGATGGCGCGGTCGGCCAAAATGCGGGCGATGTCCGCCAGCACGCCAGGCTGGTCGTCCACGCGCAGGCGCAGGTAGTAAGACGTGCTGACCTGTTCGATCGGCAGGATCGGAGTGTCCGACATGGCGTCCGGCTGGAAGGCCAGGTGCGGCACGCGGTTGCCCGGATCGGCGGTGTGCAGGCGCGTCACGTCGACCAGGTCGGCCACCACGGCCGAGGCGGTGGGTTCTTCGCCGGCGCCCTGGCCGTAGTACAGCGTCGGGCCGACGGCGTCGCCCTTG
>DALZRX010000202.1:0-7152 GCA_032015805.1 Achromobacter sp. | reverse complement strand
GGCGTGGTAGCCGGTGTAGCGCTTGGCAAGCGCCAGCATGGCGAGCGAGAAGATGGAACCCAGGAAAAGCACCATGCCCAGGGTGGCGCGCAGACGCGGCGGCGCGGCATGCTGCAGGACGATGGCAATGGGCGGCGCGCCCACCGAGGTCATCGTGCCCATGATGCCCGACGCCACGCCGGCGCCCGACACGCGCCCGGGCGTCGCGGTAAAGCGCAGTCCGGCGACGCTGAGCACCACGGCGATCAGGATCATGCAGGCAAAAAGTACGCCCAAGGCCTGCGGCGCAAAGCGCGCCATGGCATAGATTGCGATCAGGGTCCCGACGGCGCGTCCGGCCAGGGCATAGGAAACGGCGGGCCAGTCTATGGCGGCGCGCTCGCGCAGCGCGGTCAGAAGCGAGATGAAGCCGCCCAGGGTCAGCAGCGGGCCGGGTGCGAGCTGGGGAAAGAACATGGCCGCGACGGGGGCGGCGAACATTGCGAACCCCACGCCGCCCACGCCCTGCGCCACGGCGGCGCCAAACACCACGGCCGCCATCGCGGCGTAGTGCCACAGGTCCGGAAACGCCAGGGAAGACAGCATGCGTCGATTGTCTCTATTTGTGTATACGATAGTCTATCGAGGAAATTTGCGGGTTGCCGGAAATTCACCAAAACTCCGGGTAAACCCTTGAAAAACAGTTAAATTTCAGCCTGAATTCCAGCACTATCGCTTTCCCTAGGCGCTGCATATTTCGGTTGGTATGGCATACAACGAAATATAGTATACCGATTGTGGCGAACCAACAGCCACGTGAACAAGGGGAATAGCGCATGCAATCCGACGTCGTGCTCAATGCCGCTCATTGGATCTACCTGATCAGCGTGGCCGCGATCATCCTGACGATGATCCTGCGCGCCAATGTCGTGGTGCCGTCCGTCATCGGTACGTTCCTGGTCGTGCTGGCGATTACCGGCAATCCGATCAGCGCGCTGATCGGCATCTTTTCCGCCAGCTTTGTCGCGGCCAAGGAGTTGTTCAACATCTTTCTGGTCATCACGTTCATGACGGCGCTGCTCAACTCGCTGAAGACGCTGCAGGCGGACGTGCGCATGGTCCAGCCGTTTCGCCGCGTCATGCGAGGCGGACATTCCTCGTTTGTGATCATCGCCCTCTGTACTTACGTGATCTCGCTCTTCTTCTGGCCCACGCCCGCCGTGCCCCTGGTGTCCGCCATCCTGCTGCCGGCGGCCATCGCCGCCGGGCTCCCGCCGCTGGCTGGCGCCATGGCCATCGCGATTGCAGGGCAGGGCATGGCCCTGTCCTCGGACTACGTCATCGGCGTGGCGCCCAGCATCAGCGCCAAGGCGGCCGGGGCGGCGGTCAGCGCCGCCGTGGTGGCGGACCGTGCCCTCGTGCTGTCGCTCATCACCGGCGCGATTGCGCTCATGGCGGCCTACCTGCTGGTGCGCCGGCACATCGTGCCCGCCGATCCGGCGTTGCTGTCGGCCTGGCAGGCCCGCGCGCAGGACGGCAGCCTGGCGCGAATGGAGCAGGCGGGCTCGTTCGACAAGGCCGAACTGGCCCGCGGCACGATGGGCGCCGACCCCGCGCTGCCCAGCGGTGACACAGTGAGCGACGAGGAGCGCCGCCGCATCCGGTGGTCCAAGGTGTTTGCCGTGGTGACGCCGCTGGCGTTCCTGGCGGTGATCGCGGTGATGGTGCTGCCGCGCCTCTTTCCGTCGCTGCCCGCGCTGCGCGGCGGCGATGCCGCGGCGCTGGTGGGCGGTGTCGCCTTCGTGGTCATGATGCTGGTGACCCTGGCGGCCGAAGGTCCCCGCCGCATGCTGGACGTCTGCCCGGAGCACGTGACCGACGGCTTCGTGTTTGCCTTCAAGGCCATGGGCTCGGTGCTGCCGATCGCCGGCTTTTTCTTTGTGGGCGCCAACGAGACGGCCGCCCAGATCCTGGGTGTGCCGGCGGCGCAGGCGCCCGGCCTGCTGTTCGAGGTGATTTCGGCGGCGCAGCACCTGATCCCCGAAAACCACTTTCTCGTCGCCTTCGGCGTCCTCATCGTCGGCATGATCACCGGCATCGACGGGTCGGGCTTTGCCGGCCTGCCGCTCACCGGCACGCTGTCCGGCGCCCTGGGTCCGGTGGTCGGGGTAGACCCCGCGACGCTGGCGGCGGTCGGCCAGATGGGCGCGGTGTGGACGGGCGGCGGCACGCTGATCGCCTGGTCCTCGCTGATCGCCGTGGCGGGATTCGCGCGGGTGAACGTGCTGTCGCTCGTGCGCGCGCTACTGCTGCCCGTGCTGCTGGCGCTCTTCGTGTCCACGATCTGCGCGGTGCTGATCTGGAGTTGATTGGCGCATCCCGAAAGACAAAGGCTCCCGCGAGGGAGCCTTTTCGCTGGGGGATCGGGTGGGGTTTCCACGTATCGCCCAACAGTGATTAAAGTATACAATGTGCTGAAGCTAGCCCGAATGCCTCGCATCCGGCCACGCCGGCCAAGACTCAATCAAGGAAGCGCTCCCGTGGACGATCTATCGCAGCAAGCCTTTTTGAATTACATCGGCGGCAACTGGACGCCCAGCGGCACCGGCAAGACCGCTCCGAACCGCAACCCGGCCGATACCGACGACATCGTCGGGCACTTCCAGGTGTCCGGCGCCGAGGACGCGCGGCAGGCGGTGCAGGCCGCCGACGCCGCCTTCGCCGCGTGGCGCGACACGCCGATCTCCAAGCGCGCCGCCATCCTGTTCCGGGCGGCCCAGCACCTGGAAGACAACGCCGAGTCGATTGCGCGCGAACTGACCCGCGAAGAAGGCAAGGGTCTGAACCTGGCCAAGGACGAAGTGCTGCGCTCGGCGCAGACCATCCGCTTCTACGCCGTCGAGGGCCAGTCCTTCACGGGCGAGACCTTCGTCAACGACGATCCGGACATGATCGTCTACAGCCAGCGCGAGCCGCTCGGCGTGGTGACCGTGATCTCCCCGTGGAACTTCCCCATCTCGATTCCCGCGCGCAAGATCGCGCCGGCACTGATCATGGGCAACACGGTGGTGTTCAAGCCCTCGTCGGATGCGCCCATGTCGGGCTATCGCCTGACCGAAGCCTTTGTGCGCGCCGGCCTGCCCGCCGGCGTGCTGAATTTCCTGACCGGCCCGGCGGGCGCGGTGGGCGAAGCCATCACCGGCGCCAGCCAGGTGCGCGCCATTTCCTTCACCGGCTCCACCGCCGCCGGCGAGCAGATTCACCGGACCGCGGGCCTGACCACCCGCACCCAGATGGAGCTGGGGGGCAAGAATCCACTGATCGTGCTGGCCGATGCGGACCTTGATCGCGCGGTGGACCTTGCCGTCAAGGGTGGCTTTTCGCTGAGTGGCCAGGCTTGCACCGGCACCAGCCGCGTACTGGTCGACCGCAAGGTAAGCCAGGCGTACACGGAAAGGCTGCTCGCCAGGATCAAGACGCTGACCATCGGCAATGGCCTGGAGGGCAATTTCGACCTGGGTCCGCTGGCGACCGCCCGGCAGCTCGACAACGTGCTGGGCTACATCGAATTGGGCAAGCAGGAGGCCACGCATCTGCACGGCGGCGACCGCCTGACCGGAGCGGGTTTCGATCGGGGCTTCTACGTGACCCCCGCGCTATTTACCGGCGTGACCCAGCAGATGCGCATTGCACGCGAAGAGATTTTCGGTCCCGTGATCGCGCTGATCGAGGTCGACGGCTACGAAGACGCCATCGCCCAGGCCAATGACACCGAATACGGCCTGTCGGCCGCCATCGCCACCACCGACGCGCGCTACGCGCATCGCTTCGCCCGCGATATCCAGGCCGGCACTGTCAAGATCAACCGCACCACCACCGGCAACCTGATCAATGCGCCATTCGGCGGCCTGAAGCACTCCAGCACGTCCACATTCCGCGAGTCGGGCCGCGTGGGGCTGGAGTTCTACACCCAGATCAAGACCGTCTACCGCGCCGGCTGACGGCCAATCCACCTCCCGAGGTTTTGCACATGAAACAGATCTATCGCCTGGAACTTGAAGAAGCGCGCGTCATGGTGCGCGCCGCCATCGCCAAGTCGCAGGAAATCGGCGTCCTGGAGTCGATCTGCATCGTGGATGACGGCGGCTATCCGATCGCGCTCGAGCGCATGGACGGCGCGCGCATCACCGGCCCGCAGATCGCCTGGAACAAGGCGTTCACCGCCGCCGGCCACAAGCGCTCGACCCACCTGTTCAACACGCCGCCGAATGGCCCGGCGCTGCCAGGCAACGAAGCCTTCGGCATCCAGTGGAGTTTCGATGGCAAGTTCGCCGTGTTCGTCGGCGGCTTTCCCATCGTCGTGAACGGCGAGGTGATCGGCGGCGTGGGCCTGAGCGGCGGAAACGGCGAGCAGGACACAAAGGCCGGCCTGGCGGCGTTGGCCGCGCTGGGCGAACTGCTTGAACCGCGCGGCATGAAAGTGCTGGTTGAAGCGGACATCAAGAAATAGGCGAGGGCGCCATGGCATACCGCGTGCATATCCTGGAAACCGATCAGGCCTTTGACGTCGAAGCGGGCGAATCCGTCCTGGAAGCCGCGGAACGGTCGGCGGTGAAGCTGCCCCACGAGTGCACCTTCGGGGGCTGCGGCACATGTCGCATCAAGCTCGAATCCGGCGCTGTCCAGTACGACGAGTTCCCCATGGCGTTGACCCCGGAAGAGGCCGGGCAGGGCTACGCGCTGGCGTGCCAGGCCCGCCCGACAACCGACCTGTGCATCAGTGTGGCGAGCAGCCGGCAGGCCTTCCCCGAGCCGCGCCGCATCCCCGCCACGATCCACCGCATCGACGCCTGGTGCGACGGCATTCTTCATCTGACGCTGGCGCTGCCCGATGAGGGCCTGGTCTTCGTGCCGGGGCAGTACATGAATGTCGTGCTGCCGGATGGCGAGACGCGCAGCTTCTCCATGGCCTCGGCGCCGGCCGGCAACCTGATCGACTTCCACGTGCGGCGCATCCCCGGCGGCCGCTATACGGACCAGTGGCTGGGGCAGGCAAGCGCGGGCGCGCAGGTGGAGATCGAAGCGCCGCTCGGCGTCTTCAGCTATCACGAGGAAGATTGGCGCCCGCTCATCATGATGGCCACGGGAACCGGCATCGCGCCGATCAAGGCAATCCTTGAATCGCTGCTGGACAACGAAGACTGCCCGCCCGTGACGCTGTATTGGGGCATGCGCAACGAAGCCGACCTGTACCTTCGCGACGAGATCGAAAGCTGGGCCGGCCGCCTGTACGAATTCAACTTCGTGCCCGTGTTGTCGCGCGCGGGGGCCGACTGGCAGGGGCGGCGCGGCTATGTGCAGCAGGCGGTCCTGGAGGATCACGCCGATCTCTCGGAACATGCCGTCTATCTATGCGGCGCGCCCGACATGATCCGCGAGGCCAAAAGCCTGCTTGCCGAGCGGGGCGCCAGCCTTGACCACATCTACGCGGACAGCTTCACTTTCCAGCACGCGCTGGCCGCCGCATAGGGCCGGCCGGCTTGCCCGCAGGCGCCGGGCCTTCGCCTGTCTGGCCTAGCGATACACCAGCACCGGCAGCCGCGTGCGCGCCAGTACCCGCTGCGTCTCGCTGCCCAGCAGAAAGCCCGTCATGCCGTGCCGCCCGTGCGACCCCATCACGATCAGATCGCAGCCGGTCTTCTGCGCCGTGTCCACGATGGCCTCGTGCGGATGGTCGTTCACCATGACGATCGCTTCACAGGGAACGAGCGCGTGCCGCGCCTCGGTTTCAAGCCCGTCGAGATACGCCTGCGCGTTCTTGCGCGCCTGATCGGTGTGATGCCCTTCGGTCGTGCCCAGCATTTCGGCCTGGTAGACCAGCAGATGGTCTTCCGGGATGGCACGGAGCAGGGTGATGGTGGCGCCCATTTCCTTGGCGAAAACGAGCGCGCGCTTGAATGCCGATTCGGACAGTAGTGAACCGTCCACGGCGATGAGCAAGTGCCTGTACATGTTGCCTCTCCTTTAGGAAAAGGAATGTCCAGCAACGGCGAATCCAGTATAGGCCCGTGGACCAGCGGTCGCCAGCCCTGCTTATGGCGGATCCCACGTCTCAATGGGTGAACCGGTCACGCTTCCAAACTGCCGGCGTTAGGCATATATTGTGTTCGCGATATCCGGCGGGTCCCTCCTGGCTTGTGCTTCTTGCTGTGTGTGCGGAGAAACGGAAATGCGGCGACTGCAAAAGTGGTTTATCGGCCTGATGTGCCTGGGGCTGTCCATCTGTTTTCCCGCCTGGGCGCAGACCAAGCTGACCAATGCGCAGCTCGATCAGCTCATGGCGCCGGTCGCGCTCTATCCTGACGCGCTGCTCTCGCAGATCCTTATGGGTTCCACCTATCCGGACGACGTCGCGGCCGCGGCCAAATGGTCGGGCGCGCACGCCAACCAGTCCGGCGACGAGGCGGTCAAGGCCGTCGATGCCGAAACCTGGGACCCCAGCGTCAAGTCGCTGGTCGCCTTTCCCTCGGTCATGGACATGATGGGCCGCGAGCCCGGTTGGGTGAAGTCCGTGGGCGACGCCTTCCTGGCGCAGCCCGACGCGGTCATGGATTCCGTCCAGCGCCTGCGCACGCAGGCGCAAAAGGCCGGCAATCTGAAAAGCACGCCCCAACAGACCGTCAAGACCACCACCGCCAATGAAAAGACCGTGGTGGTGATCGAGCCGGCGGATCCCCAGGTCGTCTACGTACCCAGCTACAACCCCACGGTGGTCTACGGCGCGTGGGCATATCCCTCGTATCCGCCTTATTACTATCCGCCGCCACCGGGTTCGATGTTCGCGACGTCCCTGGTCGCCGGCATCGGCTTCGGACTGGGCGTTGCGGCCATCAATTCGATGTGGGGGGACGCCAACTGGGGCCACGGCGACATCGACATCGACGTGGACCGCTACAACAACATCAACGTCAACAATCGCATCGACCGCAACAACGTCAACAACAACCGGTCCACCTGGCAGCACAACGCCGCCAATCGCGGTAATGCGCCCTATGCCGACCAGGCCAGCCGCCAGCGTTTTGACGGCCAGCGGCAGGCGGGACTGCAGAACCGGGCGCAGACGGGCGGACAGGGCGCCAGGACGGTGGGCACGGCGCCCGCGGCAGGGTCCCG
>DALZRX010000201.1:0-7153 GCA_032015805.1 Achromobacter sp. | reverse complement strand
GCAAGCTGGTGGAGCAGGCCCGCCGCGACAACGAGGCGCGGGACGCGCACCGGCAACGCCAGGAGGCCGCCTACCATTTCATGACGAGCATGGCCGGCGACCTGCCCAGTTTCGAGGAAGCGACGCGCGCGCTCTATGCCGATGATCGCGAGGCGTTCGCGCGGCACGTGGCGCAGTGGCCGCAGGATGTGCGGCGTTATGCGATGGAACTGGCGTGGGGCGCATCGGAGCCGCCTTCCGCAGGCGCTTGACCCCACCCCGAGGCGCCCCCGTGGCGCAAACGGAAAAACGAAATCGACAGCATCAGCCACGGCGGCAACAGCAACAGCAACAGCAACAGCAACAGCAACAGCAACAGCAAAAACAGCAGCATCGCCCTCCAAGCATTGACGCGCATGGCGGCAAGCTTTTATTTTCGTGTACACGTTATCGAGTTTCGCGGAGCCGCCGTCATGCCGCAGTTGATCCTGCTTCTGCTTGGAGTGCCGTACCTGCGCCAACGCTGGCGCGCACTGGCCGTCGCGGGCGCGGTGTTTCTGCTGGCGGGCATCGTCGTGTTCATCGACGCCCTGGACGACGCGCTCTACTTTCCGCTTAACGCGTTCGCCATCCTTTTCATCGTCGAAGGCCTGGGCACGCTGTTGATTGCGTCCAGCGGGGTCGGCGGCCAGCGGGTGCTGCGTTACGCGAAGGGCTTGTTTGTCCTGCTGGCGGGCGGGCTGATCCTGGCGGGGCATCACCACGGGCACTTCGTTCTGTCGATGATATTCGGGGCGCTGTTCCTGGTGGACGGACTTCTGCAATGCATTGCCGGGTACGTGGTGCGCTACGAACGTTGGCGCTATGCCTTCGCCGGCGGCGTGGGGGAAATCCTGCTCGCGATCTTCTTTTTCCAGCCCTATCCCACCCATTACGTCGGCACGGTGCCCTATTTCCTCGGGCTGTTCCTCGGTATCGCGGGGATGAAACTGCTGTGGCTGGCGCGCCGCGTGCGGCATCTGGCCTCCAACCCCGCCTTTGCCGCCACGCAATCAATGGGCTTCGCGCCGGCCGGGCCGGAACAGGCCGCGCCGCAAATCTGGGACGGCCCGCCCACTGAGTCCGAGCGCGCACTGACCGTTCACGTCTGGACGCCGGCGGGCTCTGCCAGGACGCAGACCCGCAGCTATCCGCTGGTCGACCGCTACATCGCGGCGGTCGATGTCAATGGCGTCATTTCCACCGGCCACGCGGCGCTGGAGTCGCCCGAAGGCATCTACATCAGCCTGTACCCGAAAGAAGAAATCGACCGGTCGCCCGACGACTTCGGCGCGCTGCTGCGCGCCACGGCCGACAACGATGTGCCCGGCGTGTACCAGCTCGATTACGCGACCGAATCAACCGCCTGGTGTCCCTCGAACGTGCGTGTGCGGATCCGCAACTACGACGCGAACAAGCTTGCCGCCTTCTGGGAGGAGTACCGCAAGAACGCCACCTACAACCTTACGCACCGCAACTGCTCCAGCACCGTATCGCGGGCACTCGATGCCGCGCTGGATGGCGTCGTGGGGCGCATGCACGGCAACGAGGCCGGCTGGCGGGTGCTGATCCGGCTGCTGCTGACGCCGGAACTGTGGGTGGCCTCGCAGATCCGCAAGCGCGCGCTGACGATGGCCTGGACGCCGGGCCTGACCCTGGACTATGCCCGCGCGATGAGCATGCTTGCGGACCCGCGGCCATTCGGATGGTGGAAGATGTCGCAGCGCGCGCTGCGCCGGATCGCGGAACTGCGGGCGGGATGGCGGACGCAGGATCGCGAATCGCCAGCCAGACGGCCACGGACCTGATCCGCGCGCACGCTGTTGCAATTGAAGCCTGGAGAATCGCGGATCGCGGGCGTAACGTGAAAGCGCGGCATATGCCGCGTTGCCTCTGCAGGTACGCATCATGACGCCCACCACTCCCCGCCCCGATCCCCATCACGCGGCGCCCGCCGCCGCGCCCGACACGCCCGCGCCGCCCCATGCGGAGAAAGAGCGCGCGAAGTCAGATCACCAACATGAAGAGGCCCGGCGCAAGGCGCTGGTCGGTTCGCAGCACAAGGAAAACGCACGCGCCGTGGCCGCGCCACGCTATCACGGACATCGGGGCGGCTGAAGGCGCCGTTCCCGCGCGCTTTTCGGCCCCGCCATTCCGTCCACGCTCATCGCCATTGCCACAGGTGCAGCGTGAAAGCGGATGCCGAAAGCGCGCTACCGGGCCGCCCGAGCGGATTTTTGAGGTATGTTCCTGAAACTACCGATGGATCCCGACGATGCAGTCCGACGAAAACTACCTCCTTTACGATGGCGATTGCCCGTTCTGCTCGAACTACGTGCGGATGATGCGGCTGCGCAAGGCCGCCGGACCCATCGCCATACTGAACATGCGTGACCATCCCGACTTGGCCGCGCGGCATCGCGCGCAAGGCTACGACCTGAACCAGGGCATGCTTTTGCACCTGGACGGCCGCGACTACTGGGGCGCGGACGCCATCCACCGGCTGGCATTGCTCAGCACCGGCAACGATATGTTCAACCGCCTTAATGCCACCATCTTCAGCAACGCTTGCCTGTCCAAGGCACTGTATCCCTTCATGCGTACGGGCCGCAGCCTGACGCTGACGTTGCTGGGCAAGAAAAAAATGCCTTGACGCGTTCTCAGAGCAACGTGGCCCCGATGCGCGCCTTGCGCGCCCGCTGGCCCCGCGCATGCTTGCCGAACGCCGCTAGCCATAAGCCTTTAGCCGCGCGCCAATAGCCGCCCGCCCCTCTCCCCTCACCCGGAATTGATCTGATGCTCTACCTCATCGGCGCCCTGCTTCTTGCGTCTACGTTGGCCGCTGTCGTTTATCGCCGCATGCAGCGCCGGCCCGCGGACTCCGGCCGGGCCATATCCCGCGACATGCTTGCGGGCGCAGCGATCTTCGCGTTCGTGGGACCAGCGGTGGGCATGCTGGTCGTCGCCGTGACCATATCCATTGGCGCCCAGGATCCGGAAAGTCTCTTGTTCGGTCTGTACGGGCTGCCGTGGGCCTACCTCTTTGGCGGCTTGCCGGCGCTGCTCTGCGGGATGACCGCGGGCGCGCTCAAGCCCGTTGCGCCGTCGTGGTTGGCAATCCTGCGCATGGGTCTGATCGGCGCGGCGTATGCCTTTGTCTTCCTGCTGACGTTCGGTAGGCCCGACCGGTCCCTGGCATCGTTGGGATTTCCGCTATTCATGGGCGCCATGCCCGCGGCTGTCGCCGGTCTGCTGTGCGCGCGGCTGCTCTACGGCAAGCCGGTGGCTATTCGTTAGCCCAACTCAATTCCGGCGAAGCGGCGCCGTGCGCATGAAAATGCAGAAGCGCGGACGCCGCCAGCGAACGGTCCACGCATTGGTACTGCGGATAACTGCCTGATTGGCCGCCCGCCACGAGATCCTGGTCGTGATCTTCGGATTTGGCGGGGTCGATCAGGGTGTGTATCCGGGCATCGCCGCCGGAAGAGATGAACACGACATAGGCGCCGTCTCCGCCGCCGATCGACATGACCGTCTCGGCATCGATCACGAACGCCGTCGAACTGAAGACCGCGCCATCCAGCCTGTCCAGGGCGGCAAGCAGTTCGCGTTCGGTAGGCGTGTCATGCGCACGCGTCTGTGCCTGGTCGCCCTGACGCATATCTTCGAGAATTTTGACTATTTTCACAGTGCTCCGGCCGCCCTGGCGGCGTGTCGAGGGTTGATCGCATTCAAGCGAGGAATCACGGCCGATACTACACGGGCCGTGATCCGGCTTGCGATGCCGACGCTTCAATGCTGTCGGGTCACTCCGCGCGCGAAGAAGAACCGCAGCATTTCGGCCGTGGCGTCAGGACCGGTCTGGTCCGTGTAGGACCCTTGGTTCGTTCCACCCGACCAGGCATGTCCGGCGCCATGGACGTCCCAACGCTCGGCAACGATGACGCCCGCTGCATCGCGGTACACATGCCGGGTGCTGGAGCGCCTGTTCGCGCCGCCCGGCACGCTTACGGTCTCGGCACGCACGTCAGGCCCGACGCTGGCCGCGATGACGCTGCCGGCATTACCGGGGTGCACGGTCGCATCGCGATCGCCGTGGAAGACGATGACCGGCACCCGGTTTGCGGCGGGCGGGGCGGCCTTCAAGCCCACGCCCTTCATGGCAGACAGCGCCGACGGAAGATCCGTCGCCGCGCCAGCAGCCAACCCCGAATGCACGCCCGCCGCCCCATACAGATCGGGATAGGCGCCGGCCAGGATCGCTGCCATCGCCCCACCCGCAGACAGGCCCGCGACATACACGCGCGCCGGATCTATGCCGTGGTTCGCGATGACCTCGCGCGTCATGCCCGCCAGGATGGAGGGTTCGCCCCGGCCTTGCTGCTGGTGATTGTGCTTGAACCAGTTCCAGCACTTCTGGGGATTGGCGTCGCGCGATTGCACGGGATACAGCACATAGAAGCCCTGCTCGCGCGCCGCCGCGTTCATGGCGGTGCCCGCCGCAAAGTCATCGGCGTCCTGCGTGCAGCCGTGCAGCATGACCACCAGCGGACGAGGCGCGCCGTCCGGGTTGGGCGGCACATACAGCTTGTAGCCGCGCTGTCCGGACGAATTGCGAAATGATCCCGCCGTGAACGTATCGCCCGCGGTGCCAGGTTTTTGCGAAGGCCGGGCGGCATCGTCGCGGACGGGCTGTGCGGCCCCCGCCGCTGGGGCGGAGTCCGGAACCTCCCAGGCTTCGACGTCGATGACGTCCGCATCGTCCTGCCGGGGTTGGACGGCAGCGGGAAAGCCACGCAGGGCCGACTGGATCGCGGCGGTCGCTGCCGAAAGATCGCCGGATTGGGTGAGCTGGGTAGCTCGATTCATGAGCTGCTGAAAATCAGGGTGCATTGAGTGACCTTTTTACGCAGGATCAGCGGATGCGCTGACGCAACGCGGTTTTGACGGCGGGGCTTGCATGCAGCGCCCCCAATACCGTCAGGGATTCGATCGTGGCAAGCGCGAGTTCGGGTGTGACGTCGGACGCGATTGTGGCAAGGCCCAACACCCGGATCTGAAGCATTTCGCCTGCGGCCTGGACCGCAAGCAAATCCTGGGCCGTGTAGTGCTGAATGCCTAGCACCAACGTTTTTCGGCTGACGGCCTGGCGCACCGCGTCGCCATGGGTGGCGAGTTGATTGCGGATTGCCGTTCGGATGAGGTCCGTCCGGTTGGCATAGAACCCTTCCTGGACAAGCAGATCAATCTGGCCCAGGTCGACATAACCCAGGTTGATCGTGATCTTCTCGTCGGCAGGCTTGGGGGTGGTGGCGAGATGAGAGGTGCGAGGCGGCATGGAGGAAATAGTAAACCATCCACTTGGATGGTCTATGGATGTTTCAACTTGATATATCCATGACAGCCGCATCGGCGCCGGCTGGGAACGAATTCGGCCAACGCATTCCTACGCGTATGCACCGCTGAGGCGAAGCACCTATGGCAAGGCTGGCTCCGCTCCGCTACTGTCGTCCCGAACCTCAGGGGATTTCCATGGCGCGACGCGTTGTTTCGGGCTTGCTCTTGTCAATGGTTTGCGCCGCCGTTGCCAGCGCCCAAACCAGGCCGCCCGACCTGTACGGCGCTCTGATCGTCTCTTCAACCTACCGTTACTACGCGTCGATTCTGTACGGCACCGACGCCGAGGCTCGCCACAGCGCGCTTGCTTCCTGCAAGGAAGATGAGCCCCGGGCCTCCTGCGCGGTGTATGCCAGCTTCAAGAATCAATGCGTGGCGGTGGCCGCGAACGGCACGCAGCACGTCGTTACCATCGGCGAGCATGCGTGGAACCGGCAGCGAACGGGCGATTTCAGTTTGGGGCGATGCCGGGACAAGACGGGCTCCACGTGCCGGCTGGTGCTCAGCGCGTGCTCGACCCAGGCGCAACAGGCCGAGGACCAAAGCGTTCGCGCCGACCGGGACGGCCCGCTGCAGCTGGATGTGCAGACCCGGCACGCCGCGCTGGTTCACCAATGAACTACAGTCTGTCCAGACAACCGTTCATCCGAAAGGACACATCATGGAAAATCCGTTTGGCGATTCCGAGGAGCCGTCTGGCACCCATCGGCAGTATCTGGTCCTGATCGCGGCATCCAAAGACAACGCCGCGCTCGCCCAGAAGATCCTGGAAAACATCAAGACCCACGTCGACGAGCGGGCCGCGCCCTTGTGGATCGACGCGAAGGGGATCGGCGTGCTGGTGACGACGGAACTGGTCGCCTCCGAAATCTGGCGCGAGATGTTCCAGAAAGCGCCGGGCCAGGACTACGGCGATACCCGCAACCTGCTCATTGTTGAAATCGGCAAGGATTGGGCCGCTCGCCGCGACGACAAGATCGAACACTGGCTTGCCAGCCACGTCGGCGCGCCGATGTCGCCGCCGAACCGCCCGAAGCGCCGCTAGCGCCGCGAGACCCGCTTACGCGCGTGCGCCGCTCCGGACAGCCGTCGGCGCGTCCAGCTTTGCCACGCGCTGCAGAAACGCATCCAGCGCCGGGTTGTCGTGCTGCGCATGCCAGGCCAGGTACATGTCCGCATACAGATTGCGCTGGCCGATCGGCCGGAACTCCACGCCTTCGAAGCGCAGCTCACGCGCGGAGTCGGGCACGATGCCCACGCCCAGCCCCGCTCGCACCAGGGCCAGCAGCGTGTGTGTCTGCCCGGCGCGTTGCACGTACTGCGGCTGCACATCCGCCAGGCCGAACGCGCCCACGATGCGGTCATAGAAATATTTCCCCTCCCGGGGCGAATACAGCACGAACGGCTGCCCTTGAAGCAGGCGCAGCGGCACGGTGGCGTGCTCGCACAAAGGCGAATCGGCGGGCAACGCCAGCACCAGCGGCTCGCGTTCGACAAGGCGCGACTCGATGCCCGCCTGCTGCGGCACGCTGCGCGCCAGGATGGCATCCAGTTCATGGGCCAGCAGCAGGCGGCTCAATTCGGTGGTCACTGTCTCCCGAAGCTGGATCTCAACGCCTGCGAGCAGCTTGCGCGCCTGCATGATGAGAGACGGCATCAGGCGATACGAAGCCACCGCGGTGAAGCCCAGCGTGATGTGCCCGGCTTCGCCGCCGGACGTGCGGCGCGCGGTGGCCGC
>DALZRX010000200.1:0-7264 GCA_032015805.1 Achromobacter sp. | reverse complement strand
CGATCAGAAGCGTCACGAAGAGCGGCCCGGTTGTCGGCATGCTGCCGGGGCCGGCGGGCAGCCGGCGCTTGGCCGCCAGCGATCCGGCCATGGCCAGGACGGCGACGATCACGGCGAACCGGCCGAACCACATCGCGATGCCCAGCAGGACGTTGTAGAAGGGCGTGTTGGCCGACAGTCCGGCGAAGGCGCTGCCGTTGTTGTTGGCGGCCGACGAGAGCGCGTACAGGATTTCCGAGAAGCCGTGGATGCCGGGATTGAGCACGCCCGCCTGACCCGCGGTCACGGAGACCGCGAGCGCCGTGCCGCCCAGGACGAGCAACGGCGTTGCCAGGATGACGATGGAAACCATCTTCATGTCATGGGCCTCGATCTTCTTGCCCAGGTATTCCGGCGTGCGCCCGATCATCAATCCGGCGATGAAAACACCCAGGATCGCAAAGGCCAGCATGCCGTACAGGCCCGAGCCGACGCCGCCGTATACGACTTCGCCAAGCTGCATCAGCAGCATCGGCGACAGGCCGCCCATCGCCGACAACGAGTCGTGCATGCCGTTCACCGCCCCGCAGGACGCCGCCGTGGTGACCGTGGCAAACAGCGAGGTGGCGGCGATGCCGAAGCGCGTCTCCTTGCCTTCCATGTTGCCGCCGGCCACGGGGGCGCCAGCCTCGACGGCCATCGGATTGGGCTGCTGTTCGAAATAGGCGGTGGACAGCGCGAAGGCTGCGAACAGCGCTGTCATCGCCGCCAGGATCGCGATGCCTTGGCGCCGGCTGCCCACCATCTCGCCAAAGGTGAAACACAGGGCGGCGGGTATGGCGAGGATCGCCAGCATCTGCAGGAAGTTCGACAGCGGCGTGGCGTTTTCCAACGGATGCGCCGAGTTGGCGTTGAAGAAGCCGCCGCCATTGGTGCCCAGGAGCTTGATCGCTTCCTGCGACGCCACCGGTCCCATCGCGATGGTCTGCGTGCGCGTGGTGACCGGATCGGTGACCGGCGAGCCGGCCGCATCCAGCACGGGCGAGCCCTGCGCGTCCAGGCGTGGCTGGTCGTAGCGCACGGCCTCAACCGTCTGGACCTCCTGATAGGGGCTGAAATTCTGGATCACGCCCTGGCTGACCAGCGCAAGCGCCAGCACGACCGACAACGGCAAGAGCACGTAGAGCGTGGAGCGGACCATGTCGGTCCAGAAGTTGCCCACCGTGGCGGAACAGTGCCGGGCCAGCCCGCGGATCAGCGCGAACAGCACGGCAATGCCCGTCGCCGCCGACATGAAGTTCTGCACCGTCAGCGCCAGCATCTGCGTCAGGTAGCTCATCGTGGATTCGCCGGCGTAGCCCTGCCAGTTGGTATTGGAGACGAAGCTGATGGCGGTGTTGAGCGCCGAATCGGGGGATACGGCGCCCAGGCCGGCGGGATTGAGCGGCAGCAGCCCCTGCACGCGCTGCAACGCATAGACGGCTGCGATGCCGATCAGATTGAAGACCAGCACGGCGGCGGCATAGCGCTTCCAGCCCATCTCGGCCTGGGGATCGACGCCCGCCAGCCGGTAGATGCCGCGCTCGATCGGCCGGCCCCAGGCGGTCAGCCGGGATCGGCCGTCTTCCATGGCGATGCGGATGTAGCGGCCCAGCACGGGCGCGATCGCGATCAGGACTGCCAGGTACAGGACCAGCAGCCCTACGTATTCGGGGGTCATCAGAATTTCTCCGGTTTGAACAGCGCGACCAGCAGGTACACGAAGAGGAATGCGGCCGTGAGGCCGCTCAGCCAGTAAAGCCAGCTCATGGCTGCGCTCCGATGGACAAGGCGTCGCAGAACCGGACGAGGGCCCAGGTCAGCCCGGCCATCACGGCAAAGATGGCGATATAGATGAGATCCACGTTTTTTCTCCCCGGGAGGCTTGCTCCCTTCGAACAGGCCTGCGCGGCAAATTGCGGATGCGCGCCGGGCAGGCAAGGTGACCAGTCAGGACACCGGCAGGTTACGGAGCGGGGGGTAAAAACGGGGTATAGCTTCGGGGGAGGGGTGTAAACGCCGCGTAAAGATGATGTGGGAAGCTTGCGCACCATGCCCCGATTCGGGCATCGTGCGCTGCACGAACCTGGACCGGGCCCGCCATCGCGCGTGCGCATTAACTGAGCAGTGCTCAAGAATTAAGCCGGACGGCGGGTACTCTGGCGTGAAAAATCCCAATATTTAGTACAGCCACCCCAAAATGCACTTATATGGTGCACGGAATATGTAAATGAATGCTCCGTCTTAGGGCATTCCCCTAGTGTGGCATTCCCGCATCTGGTGCAGAATCTCTTCCCATGCAGGTGAGGAGACAAAGCCCTGCATGGGCAAATACCGGCGGCACCGGTACATAAAAAAAGTAAAGCAGTACTCAAAAAAAGCAAACGCACAACGGCTGGCACCAGGAAGTGCCAGCCGTTGTCGCATAAAAAGCCGGCAAATCAAGCTTCAGGGCTTTTCAAGCGCTGCGTTTGGCGATATTCAGATGGGACCTGCTCATCCACGCTATGCCGCAAACGCGCCTTACTCCGTCCCCGACATCCATCACGCCCTACTGGCGCCGCAACCTGCGGCTGATCCTGCTTCTGCTCGCCATCTGGGCGGCGCTGACTTTCGTCCCGTCGTTCTTTGCGCGCAGCCTCTCCTTCGACTTCATCGGCTGGCCCTTCGCCTTCTGGATGGCTGCCTATGGCGCCCCGTTGGCCTATCTGATCATCATCGCCGTCTACGCCCGGGTCATGAATCGCGCCGATGAGCGCGCCGACGAATCCGGGGAGCAGCCCTGATGCCGTTTTTCAGCGGAGACACGCCCCAGCAGTTCCGCATCCGCCTGCGGCGCATCTACGTGTTGTACACGGCCGGCTTCGCCCTGATGATCCTGTTGATGGCGCTGGCCGAGATCCTGGGCATGCCGCGCAACTGGATCGGCTATGTGTTCCTGCTGGTCACGGTCAGTCTCTACGCCGGCATCGGCATCGTGTGCCGCACGTCCGACCAGGTTGAGTACTACGTTGCCGGGCGGCGCGTGCCGGCCATCTACAACGGCATGGCGACCGCGGCCGACTGGATGTCGGTGGCGTCCTTCATCGGCGTGGCGGGCACGCTGTACCTGACCGGCTACGGCGGGCTGGCCTACATCATGGGCTGGACGGGCGGATATGTGCTGGTGGCGATGCTGCTGGCCCCGTACCTGCGCCGCTTCGGCCAATACACCATCCCCGATTTCATGGGCGCGCGCTACGGCGGCAACCTGCCGCGCCTGGCCGGCGTCGCCTGCGCCATCCTTTGTTCATTCACCTATCTGGTGGCCCAGATCTATGGCGTGGGCATCATCACCACGCGCATGACGGGCATCTCATTCGAGCTGGGCATCTTCGTGGCGCTGGGCGGGATGCTGGTCTGTTCGTTCCTGGGCGGCATGCGGGCCGTCACGTGGACGCAGGTCGGGCAGTACATCATCCTGGTCATTGCCTATCTGGTGCCGGTGATCTGGCTGTCGGTCAAACACACCCACATGCCGTTGCCGCAACTGTCGGGCGGCGCAGTCCTGCAGCAGGTGACCGAAAAAGAGGTCTACCTGCAGAATGATCCTTCCGAGATCGAGGTGCGCGGAATCTGGCAGCAGCGCGCCGACGAAATGGCGGGCCGCCTGCAGACGCTGCCGGAGTCCTGGACCCTGGAAAAGGACAAGTTGCGCAGCCGGCTGGCCCAGTTGAACGCCAGTGAAGCCCCCATGGTCGAGATCCGGTCGGCCGAACGCGAGCTGGCCGCCTACCCCCCCACCATCGAGGATGCGCGCGCCACGTGGTCGCAGGCCAAGGCGACTTTCGAGGCCCGTGCCGCTCCCCCCACGCCGCATGCCGAACCGTTCCCGGCGAAAGACCCCGAGGAACGCAGCAACATGCGCATCAACTTTCTGGCGATGGTGCTATGCCTGATGTTGGGCACCGCCGGCATGCCGCATATCCTGATGCGGTCATACACGACGCCATCCGTCGTCGAGGCGCGCAAATCGGTGTGCTGGTCGCTGCTCTTCATCCTGCTGCTGTATTTCATGGCCCCGGCGCTGGCGCTGCTGGTCAAGTTCGAAATCTATACGCAGGTCGTGGGATCGAATTTCCTCAGCTTGCCGAACTGGGTGCATGCATGGAGCGCGGTCGATACCAACCTGCTCGACGTCACCGACATCAACCGCGATGGGGTCGTGCAACTCAGCGAAATCAGCATGGGGGCGGACGTGGTGGTGCTGGCCATGCCCGAGATCGGCGGCCTGCCCTACGTGATTTCGGGGCTGGTCGCGGCGGGCGGGCTGGCGGCGGCGCTGTCCACCGCCGACGGCCTGCTGCTGACGCTGTCCAACTCCCTGTCTCACGACATGTGGTACCGGGTCGTGTCGCCGCGGATGTCCGCGGCGCGCCGCGTGATGGTGTCCAAGATCCTGCTGCTGGTGGTGGCTTTCGGCGCCGCTTGGGTCGCGGCCCGCAAACCGGCGGACATCCTGTTCATGGTGTCGGCCGCGTTCTCGTTTGCCGCATCGTCGTTCTTCCCGGCGCTCGTCATGGGCGTGTTCTGGCGGCGCGCCAACAAGTGGGGCGCCACGCTGGGCATGGCGGCGGGGCTGGCCGTGACGTTCGCCTACATGACGCACACGCATCCCTGGCTGCGGGAATCGGTCCTGGGCATCGCGCGCACGCAGCCTGCGGATCTGTGGTGGGGCATCCAGCCCATCGCGGCGGGCGTGTTCGGCGCGCCGGTGGCGTTCCTGACGATCGTCGTGGTGTCGCTGCTGCGCAATCCCGACGCGCGTCACCCGCGGCCGGACAACTCCTAGGGGGCAGGGCAGGCCGCCGGACGGCGGTCCCGCGGATCCGCGCAGGATGCCCAGGCGGCGTCGGGCATGGCCTGCAGCAGGGTGAGAACCTGGCCCGGCGCCCACAGCCATTGCACGCCACCAGGCGCTCGGCCTGCCGCCGTCCAGATGCGCCGGCGTGCTTCGGCGCTCAGGTCGAATCGCCCGTTTGCGCCACTGTTGCCCCGGGCAAGCACGGAAGACGGATCGCGTTTCGC
This sequence comes from Achromobacter sp., assembly GCA_032015805.1. Lineage (GTDB taxonomy): Bacteria > Pseudomonadota > Gammaproteobacteria > Burkholderiales > Burkholderiaceae_B > Achromobacter. The sequence continues at coordinate 2,179 of DALZRX010000200.1, read as the reverse complement.
GTCGTACACATCGGCGTCGCCGTGCGGCTGCACGATGGCCCAGTCGTAGTGGTAGGAATCCAGGGCCGGCGGCGTCCAGTCGGGGCCGGGCAGCACCATGAGCGGGTGTTCGCCCTGCATGGCCCGGTACGGCAACCCGGTCTGCGCACCGGTGCCGTCTTCGTCCGCGCGGACCGGACGCAGGTAGCGTTGGGCGGCCTGCCCCGTGGCGTCATGCACGATGACCTCGTCTGCCTCGCCAGTTTCGGGCGCATGGCGGATGGTCCGCAGCAAGCGGCCGCTGGCGTCGTGCACGTAGCGCACCTCGGGCCGTGACGGGCCCTCGCAGGCGCCCTTGGCCAGTTCCGCCAGCCAGCCGTTCTCGTCATGGCGCAGGCAATACCGGACCGGGCGATTCGCGCGGCCGTCCCAGGTGCGTGAGCGCATTTCGTAGCCGGTCAGCCTGCCGGCCGTGTCGTAGCGAAAGCGCGTTTCGTTGTCGGGCGGCGGCAGGGCGGGTCCCGGCTGGGCGCGCGCCTCGTCCACGGCTTGCGGGCTGTACTGGGCAATGCCGCAAAGGTGCTGGCCGCCGTCCGCGCCGCGCTCGAAACGCAGCACGGTGACGCCGATGCGCGCGCCGGCTTCAGCCGCATAGACGGACCAGTCCACGTTTTCGGCCCAGATCGCGGGAGCGGCGCGCGGACCGTCAGGCACCTGGACCGGCGGCAGCCAGCTCCGGACGCGCGAACCGTCCTTGCCCAGCAGCGTGTTGGTGTCGTCGAGCCGGACGTCGGCGACGATGGTCAGCCGTTCACCCGCGGCGAGTGGCTGGCACAGGGCCATCGCGAGGCTTGGCGCCGCCGACATCGCGGCCAGGCCGAGCAGGTGCAGGACGGGCCTAGTTCGCGGCATTGTGCAGCCAGGCGACAAGACCCCACAGCTCGGCGCTGACTCCGCCCAGCCGCAACCCTTCATCGCGGGATTCCATCAGCAGGAAGGGATAGGCGTTGCGTTCGAACGTGCCGGCGGGCGGCAGCCGGTAAGGCGTGAAGGGGCCGGACGACAGCAGGTAGGTGTTGGTCATGTCGCCGACGTCCACGTGCAGATACCAGACGGCCAGATCCCCGCCTTTGAACGCGGCATCCGATTCCGGATAGATGCCGCCCTGGCCAGCGGGAATGCCGCTGGCCAGCACGCCCATGAACACCTGCCGCGGCCCGTAGACCGGGCGGTACGCACCCTCGCCGGTCTGGCGCGTGAAGGTCCCGCGGATGAAGCCGGCCGCGCGCGAACCGGGCACCACGGACTTTTCGAACAGGGTATCGAGTTGCGCGTCGTTCAATGGGCCGCGCGCCTCGGCCAGCCGGTCCAGGTCCTGCGTGAAGATCGTCAGCCATGCCCGGTAGCGCTTGAGCTCGGCCGCGCGGTCAAAGCCCTGGGCCATGGCGTTGCCGGCAAGAAGCCCGCCCAGGCACAGGCACGCCGCAAGCACACGGCGTACGAGGCCTTGCGCGAAGACCGCGGCGAGCGCCGTCAATGCGAGACGGATTTGGAAAAGACGTTCATCACCACCACGCCGGCGATGATGAGGCCGATGCCGATGAGCGCGGGCGTGTCCAGGTGCTGCTTGAACAGCACCGCGCCCACGATCGAGATCAGCACGATGCCGACGCCGGACCAGATTGCGTAGGCAATGCCCACGGGAATCTCGCGCAGTGTCAGGGACAGGAAGTAGAAGGAGATCAGGTAGCCGAAGACCGTGATGACGGACGGCACGAGCCGGGTGAAGCCTTCGGATCCCTTGAGCGCGCTGGTGGCGAAGATTTCGGCGACGATCGCAATCGCCAGGTAGAGCCACTTCATTTGCGCGGACCTTCGGACTGCCGCAGCAGCACCAGCAACGCACCGGCGCCGCCTTCGCGCTCGGGAGCCTCGGAAAACGCCATCACGTCGGCCTTCTGCACCAGCCAGGTGCGCGCCTTGTCCTTCAGGACCGGCTCCAGGCCTTCCGAGTTGTAGCCCTTGCCGTGCACGATGCGCACGCAGCGGATGCCGTGTTCCTGGCATTCGTCCAGGAAGGAGAGCAGGGCATGGCGCGCCTGCTCGACACGCAACCCGTGCAGGTCCAGCTCCGCGCCCGCGGGCCATTGGCCGCGGCGCAGGTTGCGCGCGGTGTCGGGCGCAACGTCGCCGCGCACGA
>DALZRX010000199.1:0-7277 GCA_032015805.1 Achromobacter sp. | reverse complement strand
ACGTGCTGCGCCCGCGCACCGCCTTCAAGCTGTCGCTGCGCCTGCCGCCGCTGGTGGACGCCGTGGCCGCCTCGCAGGAAATCAAGGAATTGCTGGAAGCCGACGCGCCCTACAACGCCAAGGTGATCTTCAAGGCCAACGAAGGCGCCGCCACCGGCTGGAACGCGCCCGCGACCGTGCCGTGGCTGACCCAGGCCTTGGACACGGCTTCGCAGCAGTACTACGGCGCGCCCTGCGGCTACATCGGCCAGGGCGGCACCATTCCGCTGATGAGCATCCTGCAGAAGGGCTTCCCGCAGGCGCAGTTCATGGTTTGCGGGGTGCTGGGGCCCAAGTCCAATGCCCACGGCCCCAACGAATTCCTGCACGTGCCGTACGGCAAGAAACTGACCGCCGCCGTGGCCCAGACCATGGCTGCCATGCCGGCCGCCTGACACGCACGCGTGCCATGCAGAGCGCGGGGCCCTGGGCCTTGCGCTCTTTCTATTTCCAGGACTGATTTCATGATTTCCACTTCCGATGCCTACGCCAACGTGGTCGCAGAAACCCGCCACTGGCTGAACCAGGCGGTAATCGGCCTGAACCTCTGTCCTTTCGCCAAGGCGGTGCAGGTCAAGGACCAGATCCGTTTTGCCGTCAGTGACGCCACCGACGCCGAAGGCGTGCTGACCGATCTGCAGGACGAACTGGCGCTGCTGGCCGAAGCCGATCCCGAAAAGATCGACACCACGCTGCTTATCATTCCCGACGCGCTGGACGACTTCCTGGATTTCAACGACTTCGAAGACCTGTCGGACCGCCTGCTCAAGCGCATGCGCCTGGTGGGTGAACTGCAGGTCGCCACCTTCCATCCGCAGTTCCAGTTCGCCGACACGCAGCCGGACGACATCGAGAACTTCACCAATCGCTCGCCGTATCCCATCCTGCACCTGCTGCGCGAAGACAGTATCGACCGCGCCGTGGAATCGTTCCCGGACGCCGCCGAAATCTACGAGAAGAACATCGACACGATGCACAAGCTCGGGCTGGAAGGGTGGAAGAAGCTGATGACCAAGGCCTGACCACCAGGCGTCTACCGGGATATCCCTAGATAGCCCGTCGGTTGTATTGCATACAACATACGATCATTGTGACCGTCGCCGTTCGGCGGCGGCCTGTACGTCCTTCCCCTTTTCACTGTCTTGCCTCGCGGCCATTCGCTGGCCGCGTGTTGGCCTGTGCCTTTGTCTGGAGAGCCGTATGCGATTCACCCGCCGTCATGCCCTGGGCGCGCTTGCCGCCTTGCCGTTGATCTCGCGCCCGGCCTGGGCCCAGCAGAACGCCTTTCCGACCCGGCCGGTGCGGCTGCTGGTGGGCTTTGCGCCCGGCGGCCTGACCGACATCGCCGCCCGCGCGCTGGCCGACCGCATGGGCAAGACCCTCAAGCAGAATGTCGTCGTGGAGAACCGTCCGGGCGGGCAGGCCATCATCGCCACCGTGGCGGTGGCGCGTGCAGAGCCGGACGGTTACACATTGGGCTTTGCCGGCACGAACGGCATGATCCTCAACCCCTTGCTCTACAACAACTTGCCGTACCAGCCGTCCGACTTCAAGCAACTGGGATCCATGGGCAAATCACCCATGCTGCTGATCGTTCATCCGGACCTCGGCGTGAATAACGTGCAGGAATTCATCGCGCTGGCCAAGAAAAAGCCCGACGACATAACTTGCGCGCATGCCGGCCGCGGCATCATCAACCATCTGGCGCTGCTCCACTTCCAGTCCAAGACCGGCACGCAGTTCCAGGACGTGCCCTACAAAGGCAGCGGCCCGGCGCTGCTGGACCTGATGGCGGGCACCGTGCAAAGCACCTTTGACTTCCCGACCTCGGCGCTGCCCAACATCAAGTCCGGAAAACTGAAGGTGCTGGCCGTGACCGCGGATAAGCGGCTGTCCAGCCTGCCTGACGTACCGACGATGAAGGAAGCGGGCGTCGACGATTTCGAGCTCTACACCCGCATGATGATCTCGGGCCCCGCCGCCATGCCTGCCGACGTCGTGAAGACGCTGGAGCACGCCGTGCGCGAAGGCACGCGCGACCCAAGCCTGGTGCAGCAGTTCGCGGAGCAGGGCGTGGCCGTGGAGTTCACGTCGTCCGCGGACCTGGACAAGGTCATCGCAGACGAATCCGCCATGTGGGCGCAGGTCATCAAGGCCAATGGCGTTCCCAAGACCGATCTGAAGGCATGACGCCGACACCGCCAGGGAGACGACTGTGACGCAGCCCCGTATCACCGTAACGCCCGAACGCGCGCTCATCGACGTCGAGCGCGACATCCACATTGAAGGCTTCCCCGCGTACGCCTTCGTCACCGTCACGGCCTGCATGGATATGTGCGGTGCGGCCTGGCGCTCTGAATCGGTGTTCGTGGCCGGCCATGACGGCCGCCTGGACCTGCGGCGGGATTGCCCGGTGTCCGGCTCGTACGCGGAGCCGTCGGCCATGGGCATCGTCTGGTCCATGGTGTGCCAGGACATGGATCGCGTGGTGTTCCCGCCCGACCGCACCGATGCATTGACCGTGCATATCCACGCCACAAACGGCGCCCTGTCGGCGCAAGCCACCTTGATCCAGGAGTTCCTGGCCGATGGCGTCACGCACCGGCCCGTCCGGGAAAACGTGGACGGAATGATGGTGTCCGGCGAGCTGTACGTGCCGGCCGGCCCGGGCCCGCACCCTGTCGTCGTCTACATGAACGGCTCGTCGGGCGGCGTCAACGCCCCGCGCGCCGCGTTGTTTGCGGCTCGCGGCTACCAGTGCCTGGCCCTGGGAATCTTCAACTACGAAGGGCGGCCGAAGTACCTGAACGACATGCCGCTCGAATACTTCGAAGCGGCGCTGAAGTGGATCCGAAGATCGCTGCAGCCGCGGGACGGCTTCGTGGCGGTGTCCGGCATCAGCCGGGGAGGCGAGACCTCATTGCTGGTTGCCTCGCATTTCCCGGAGTTGGTGAGCGCCGTCGTCGCTTACGTGCCGTCGCCCGTGATGCATGGCGTGGTCAGCGCTGGCGCGCCCGGCACGGGGCGCGATGCTCAGGTGTGGACGCGGCATGGCGAGCCCTTGCCGCATCTGTGGCAAGACAACGCCACCGCCGATTGGAACGCCGCTTACGCGTCCGAGCCGCCGTACCGCCAGACGCTGGCATTCCTGAGCGCCACGCGAGATTCCTCGGCCTTCGAGCGCGCGCGCATTCCCGTTGAAAACTATCCGGGTCCGGTCATGCTGGTGAGCGCGTCAGACGACGGCTTCTGGCCCAGCACCGCGTATTCGGAGATGGTGGTGCGCCAGCGCCAGGTGCTTGGGTTGCCATCGGTGCATTACGTCTGCGCCGGGGCGGGCCACCATGTCCACTACCCGTGCCTGCCGGCCACGCTGATCAACAAGCCGCACGCGATGTCCGGCTTGCTGCTGGATGCGGGGGGAACACCGTCGGCCAACGCGGCGGGTAACGAGGGGTCGTACCGGGCCGTGCTGGAATTCCTGGCACAGGCGCGGGGCGGGCAGGAGTAGGACAAAAGGGAAGCCACAAAAAAAACGGACCGGCTGTGCCGGTCCGCTGTGCTGTTAGCAAGCATCACTGCCTGCGCACGGCCTCGACCTGGATCATCAGCTTCACCTCTGGCTTGAAGCCCATGTCCAGCCCGAAGTTCACGCCGAAATCCTTGCGGCTGAATTCCGTGGAGGCATCGGCGCCGCAAACTTCGCGCTTGACCATCGGGTGATCGATGCATTTGAAGTCATCGATGTCCAGCTTCACCTGGCGCGTGACGCCGCGCAGCGTCAGGTCACCCGTTGCTTCTTCCGGCTTGTTGCCATCGAACTTGGTGAACTTGCCCTTGAACGTCGCGGTGGGGTACTTGGCGGCGTCGAAGATGTCGGGCGCGACTGCGTGCTTGTTCATTTCGTCGTGGCCGAAGTCCACCGAGTTGATGTCCACGGTGACTTCGAGTGTGCCCGTACGCGCCTCGCGGTCCAGCACGACCACGCCCCTGGACTGGTTGAACTTGCCTCGCCACGTCGACAGACCGCCGAAGTGGTCGGCCTCGAAGCTGGGGTAAGTGTGCGAGGGATCCAGGTCATAGGTGACCGGCGCGGCGGTCGCGGCGAAGGTCAGCGACAGCGCACTTGCGCCCAGCAGCAGGGACGGGTTCAACTTCATTGCGGCTCCTTGTGTATGGCGTTCAAGCCACGCTTGCGGCGGGCCCCAAGCGTGCACGAAAGCATGACAATAGCATTCAGTTCCGTGTCAGCGGGGCGGCCTAAATCAAAAATCTGCGTGTCGCGTCAGGTACCGTCCCACGGCATCAATCCACCTTGCCCAGCCATGCCGACAAGTCCTGCAGGGTGTCGCGCAACGCGTTGAACCGCTGTTCGCCCAAGTGCTCCTGCCATTCCAGTTCGCTTCGGGTTGACGCCCGTCGCACCTGCGCCGGCGGGGATGCGAAAAGGGCGCCGCCAGGACGCCCTTGATGCTGTTTATTCGTCGTTCGCCCACTCGACCTGCACGCCCAGGCTGCGCAGGTTCTCGACAAAGCGCGGGTGCGCGCGGCGGATCGGCGTGGCGTTGCGGATCTCGGAGCGGCCCTTGATGCTGCTGGCCACCATGAACAACGCGATCGCCACGCGAATGATGTAGGGACTTTCCACCACGCCCGGCGTCAGGGGGTTGCCGCCAAAGGTCACCACGCGGTGCGGGTCCGACGAGAACACATGCGCGCCGAACTTCGACAGCTCGCCCGTCCAGCCCAGCGCGCCGTCGTAGACCTTGTTCCAGAACATGGCATTGCCTTCGGCGCATACGCCCAGCGCAATGAAGATCGGCAAGAGGTCCACGGGAAAATACGGCCAGGGCGCCGCCTCGACCTTGGTCAGCACATTGCTGGTGAACGGCGTCTGCACCTTCAGGGGACCCGTGCGCAGCGCGCGCGACCAGCCGTCCTTGTGTTCGATCTGCACGCCGAACTTGGCGAACGTGCGGTCGATCAGCGGAAAATTGCCCGGCGTGCGGTTGCGCACCACCACATCGCCGCCCGTGATCGCGCCCAGCGCGAGGAAGGTCGTGATCTCGTGGAAGTCTTCTTCAAACGTGAACTCGCCGCCGCCCAGACGCTTGCCGCCGCGTACCACCAGCCGCGATGTGCCGATGCCGTCGATATCGGCGCCCATCATCGCCATGAACCGGCAGAACTCCTGCACGTGCGGTTCGGACGCCGCGTTCGTCAACGACGACTCGCCTTCGGCAGCGGCCGCGCACAACACGAAATTTTCGGTCGTGGTCACCGACGCGTAGTCCAGCCAATGATGCGTGGACTTGAGCGGACCGTCTGCGTGCACCAGCAGCGAACCGCTCGCGCGTTCCACCTCGCCGCCGAACGAACGGAAGATATCCACGTGCGGATCGATCTCGCGCACGCCCAGCGTGCATCCTTTGACGTTGTCTTCCAGGCGCGCCACGCCAAACCGCGCCAACAGCGGCGGCACCAGCATGATCGACGAACGCATCTCCTCGGGCAGCCGATGGTTTGCCGCGTCGAAAGCCGTGTTCTTGTGATGCAGCTCCAGCGTGCGCGTCGCATCGTCCAGGCGGACGTCGCTACCCAACGTGCGGAAAATGTCCAGGATCTTGCGCACGTCGGTGATGTCCGGCACGCCGTGCAACCGCAGTGGCTGGTCGGTCAGCAACGTGGCGCACAGAATTGGCAGCACCGCGTTCTTGTTGGCCGAAGGGACGACGCGGCCGTGTAGCGGCGTGCCGCCGTGGACGATAAGGTTGGACATGGGGATGAGACTGCCGGGAAAGAAATAGGGGAGAGCGCGGGGATTGTACTGGGGTCTCTCGAGTCGTCCTTTTGACGAAACGCCGCTAAACATTTCAAACTGCAATTCTATTGAAGGTCCGCCGCTTGGCGCTGGTCCGTCAGACCCCCTTTCGCGGAACGCGCTATGGCAGGAAACTGAGCACCTGGACGATTTATGTCCGCCCGCCACCGACAGGCCGCCTTGATCCACCTTTGCTGAGGACGACTATGAGCCACCCCACCATCCGCACCCTTGCCGGCGCAACCGCGCCGGCCTCCCTTGAAGCCACCAGCACCGCATTGCTGGTGATCGATTTCCAGAACGAATACTTCAGCGGAAAGCTGCCGATTCCCAACGGCAAGGCGGCCTTGGACAACGCCCAACGCCTCATTGCGCATGCCAACGAAGCGCAAATTCCCGTCTTCCATATCCAGCACGTCACCCCAGCGGGCAGTCCGATATTCGCGGACCAGAGTCCTACGGGCGAATTCCACGAGGAGGTGAAGCCCGCGCCGCATCACAAGGTGGTGCGCAAATCGACGGTCAGCGCGTTCCCGTCTACAGACCTGGATAAGCAACTGAAGGATGCGGGCGTGAAGACGCTGGTGATCACCGGGCTGATGACGCATGCCTGCGTCGCCGGCGCGGCGCGCGATGCGGTGCCTTTGGGCTACGACGTCATCGTGGCCGAGGACGCCTGCGCAACCCGCGATCTGGATCGGGCCGATGGCAGCGTCGTGGACCACGACAGCCTGCACCGCGCTGCGCTGGCCAGCATCGACGACACGTTCGGGGATGTGCTGACGACCGAGCAGGTGTTGAAGCTGCCGGTGGTGTAAGCGGGCTTCGCCGCGTTCAGGCGGCCGGCTTGTCCCGATTCTTCCGGATCAGGACCGCGCCGCCAATTGTAAGCACCAGGCCTCCGCCCAGATACGGCAAGCCGAAGATCAGCAACGTGAAGAACAGCGCCGTGTTCGCGTCCCGCGCGTCCGCGCCGCCACCGGTATGCATGGAAGGATCGATCTGCAGCAGGGCGATCGCCGCTGTCAGCAGCAAGGTCACGCCCAGCACGGCGCAACCCCAGCCGATCGCGCGTCGCAGGTTGGCGATGCGCGACAGCGACACGGCCGCAACGATGGCGACAAGGGCGTACAAAATCACGCTTCCCACCGCCACCCGATCCAGCAAGGCGGAATCCAACGGTTCAGATGCAGCGCCCGTGGACGGATACACGCCGAACACCGCCAACAGCAGCGGATTGGTGACGCCAAAGCTGGCACTGCCAATCAGCAGTCCAAAGACGATGCTGACGAGCCATCTGATTGCGGTGGGCGGCATGGGGTCGGGTCGCTTTTTGGAAGATCAATAAAAGATATCGACGTAATCGGTCAGGCCGCCGCACGCTTCCATCTGCTGCAGGCGCCAGTACTTGCGCTTG
>DALZRX010000198.1:6935-7297 GCA_032015805.1 Achromobacter sp. | reverse complement strand
CGCGCATCATGGGCATTGGTCCGGCGCCCGCCACGCAGAAGGTGCTGGCTCAGACCGGCCTGACGCTGGACCAGATGGACGTGATCGAACTGAACGAGGCGTTTGCCGCGCAAGGCCTGGCTGTGCTGCGCCAGCTTGGCATCGCCGACAACGACCCGCGCGTGAACCCCAACGGCGGCGCGATCGCCCTGGGCCACCCGCTCGGCGCCAGCGGTGCGCGTCTGGCCACCACGGCCATCAACCAGCTTCACCGCACCGGTGGCCGTTATGCGCTGTGCACGATGTGCATCGGTGTCGGCCAGGGCATTGCGCTGATCGTCGAGCGCGTTTGATTCGGCTTGGCGCGATTGATTGCGGCAGGG
>DALZRX010000198.1:0-6925 GCA_032015805.1 Achromobacter sp. | reverse complement strand
AAACGACAAGGGAGCCCTCGGGCTCCCTTTTTCACATGCCGCGTGCGGCGCGGCTGGTTGGCCGGCGCGGCTTACGGCAAGCCGTCGAGCTTCCTGCCGGCCGCGATGCCGTGCTTTTCAAACCATCCCTGCGACATCTCCAGCGCGTAGCGCACCGGCTTCTTCGCGCAATGCGGGTCCTCGGTCTGAGGCGCCATGTCCTCGATGTTGACGATCGTGCCGTCGTCGGCGATAAAGGCAATCGAGAGCGGCAGGAGGGTGTTGCGCATCCAGAAGCACTGCACGTCCGGGCGTTCGAATACGAACAGCATGCCATCGTTGCCGGGCAGCTCCCTGCGGAACATCAGGCCGTCGCGCCGTGTGGCGTCGGTGTTGGCGACTTCCGCGCGGATAATATGGATGCCGGCCGACAGTTGCGTCGTCGGAAGCTTCGGCTGCGGACCGGTCTGTTGCTGAGCGCCCGCGGACAATGGCAGGGCGAAGGCCGCGATCGCGACCGCGGCGCCGGCCAGTCCCGCGAGCTTGCGGCGGGTGGCGGTTCCTGCTGATGCCGCGTTGATGAACGTTGTTTTGAACAGCGTATGAACAATGGGAAACAAAACGGCAATCTTCGGCATGGTCCGGCGCAGTAATAAGAAAATAACAAGGCGGGGCTCGAAAGCCCCGCCTGGATAATGGCGCAACGTTACCGTTGCGCTTTAAAGGGTAACTCAGGCAGCCGTAATATTGAGCGCCTGTTTACCTTTAGGCCCCTGGATAATCTCGAAGGCGACTTTTTGACCTTCCTTCAGGGTTTTAAAACCATTCATCTGGATGGACGAGAAATGGGCGAAGAGATCTTCACCGCCATCGTCGGGCGTAATGAAGCCAAACCCCTTTGCATCGTTGAACCATTTGACGGTGCCCGTCGATTTGGGATTGTCCCCTTGGACGGCGGTTGCGGTCGTATCAGACATGCGGCCTGCCTCATTGAATCGTATGTTGACAGAAGGGCATTGTGGTCTAGACCTCTGTCGCCCCCTCCGGCTTCCTGGCAGATTTTCGGTAAATTGAAAACCCCAGAATGCGTGGATAATGCGCCGCTTTTCTTGACCTAGTCAAGTATGGATACTACGTATTTCCGCGTGTAATTTTCAGTAAGTTGAGTGGTTGCCGTCCCCAGTTTAAATAGAATACCCGCCCTATGAGTTCTACCTTGGATACCCAGCATGACTTGGTCGTCGAGAAGGCGTCGGCTCGCGCTGCGCCACCGCCGATGTACCAGGTGCTGTTGCTCAACGACGACTACACCCCGATGGAGTTCGTCGTGAAAGTGCTGCAAAAATTCTTCAATAAGAATCAGGAAGAGGCGACGCGGATCATGCTCCAGGTCCATCACGAAGGACGAGGCGTCTGCGGGGTTTATCCACGCGATCTTGCGGCCACGCGCATTGCGCAGGTCGGACAATATGCGCGGGCGCGCCAGCACCCGTTGCAATGCGTGATGGAACCGGTCTGAAAACGAAATAAGAAACCGCCGCCAGCAATGGCGGCTTTGTGCTGCCGGTTGCATTCCGGATTCCGGGATGAACGGTTTTCGCCGCGTACCGGGAAGCGCGCGGCACTTGCGGGTCGGCAGCTCCGCCGCTAAGGAGCGTTGCGTTCTAGTAGGCGGGAGGTTTCGCCGTGAGTGGAAAGTTCAACAAGACCTGGCTGGCAGTAGCCGGGATCGCGGTGTTGGCCGGCGCCATTGGCGTGGGCTGGTGGATGGGCAAGGGACAGCAGCCGGCAAGTCCGGCGGCAATCCCGGCGGCGCAGACGGCAACGGCCACTGCCCCGCAGCCGGCAAGCGGTGCGGCGCCAACGCTGCCCGCCACGGCGACCGTGGGCGCCGCGGATCCCTTCGCGGCGCTCAATTGCCAGCCTCGGCAGTACAACGATGCCTTGTCGCTGGCGGTGACCTTCACGCAGCCGGTGGACGCCAAAAGCAATCTTGATGCCTTTCTTCAGGTGACCGATACGGGCTCGACCGTCGGCAAGGCGGACGAAGACAGCGAATCAGCCGCCACGGCCGGTCAACAGCCGGCGTCGGTCCGCCCTGGCGATCCCGCGCCCAAGGGCAAGATCCTCAAGGGGAACTGGGTCGTGGGCGACAACCCGCGCGTGGTGTATTTCCCCTATGTGCAGCCGCAACGCTCCTACGCCATCACGGTCCGTTCGGGCCTGCCGGGCGCGGGAGAAAAAGTCGCGCTGACCGAAGCCTCGCATTGCGAAGTCAGCACGCAGGCGATGCCGCCGTCCTTCTATTTTGCGAGCCGCGGCGTGGTGCTGCCGGCTGGCCAGAACGGCGGCCTGCCCGTTGCCACGGTCAACGTGCCCGAAGTCGACGTGCAATTCTTGCGCGTGTCGCCTGAACGCGTTCCGGAACTCTTCGACACCGTGCTGGGCGTGGGCCGCAGCCCGGCCGCCTCTGACGAAGAAGACGACGGCAATTACGACGAGGACGACTGGCGCTACGCCGGCAATCGCAGCCTGAAGGGCTCGGTCAGCAACTGGGACCTGGACCGGCTGAACTCGCTGACGACCAGCGTCTATCAGGGCCGCTTCATTACCGATGACAAGCCCAACCGCCGCCACGTCACGTTCCTGCCCGTCGAGGGCGTCAAGGAACTGCAGGAGCCGGGCATCTACGTTGCGGTCATGAGCCAGCCTGGCCGTTTCCGCTATGAATACCAGGTCACCTATTTCTACGTCAGCGACATCGGGCTGCATGCGCGCCGCTATAGCGATCGCATTGAAGCGTATTCGGTGTCGCTGAAGTCCGGCCAGGCCATCTCCGGCGCGGTGTTTGAACTGGTGGACGGCGCCGGCAAGCCGCTGGCCAAGGCGGCTGCCGATGCGCAGGGCCATGTCCGCTTCGACGGCAGCTTTGCCAATGCCCGCGTCATCCGCGCCTCGCGCGACAAGGAAATGACCGTGCTGGCGCTGGGCGAACCGGCGCTGGACCTGTCCGAATTCGATACGGGCGGCCACGCATCCCGCGCCAACAATCTGTTCGTCTACGCCGGCCGCAACCTGTATCGCCCGGGCGAAACGTTCCACGTGTCCGTCCTGCCGCGCGACCTCGACGGTCGTGTGCTGACGCCGTCGCCGCTGACCGCCACCCTCAAGCGTCCGGACGGCCGCACGGTGCAGACCGCGCTGTGGCAGCCCCAGAAGGATCTGCCGGGTTACGTCGAGCGCACGATCGATCTGCCACTGGATGCCCAAACCGGCACGTGGCTGCTGGAACTGCGCGTCGACCCGTCTTCGCGTGCCCCTGACGCGTCCTGGAAGTTCCAGGTCGAGGAATTCCTTCCCGAACGCATGAAGATGGCGCTGACCTCGGACCAGGACGTGTTGTCCCCCGACGAGGAACTGAGCATCGACGTGCAGGGCGACTACCTGTATGGCGCGCCCGCGGCCGGCAACCGCCTGCTGGCGACCTTTCAGGTCAAGCGCGACCGCTATGCGCTGGCCCAGCAGTGGCCGGGCTTCATCTTTGGCGACGTGGCCGACGACACGCGGCGCAGCTTCGGCGAACTTCCGGAGTCCGCGCTGGACGACAAAGGCCGTGCGCAGATCGACGTGAATCCGAACGCCGGCGGCACGCATTCGCCAATGAAGGTGAGGGTGTCAGCCAGCCTGCTGGAATCCGGCGGCCGCCCCGTGGTGCGTTCCATCGAGCGCAGCGTCTGGCCGGCTGAAAAGCTGATTGCCGTGCGTCCGCAGTTCGACAGCGACGTGGCCCGCGAAAACGCGCCGGCTGGTTTCGAAGTGATCCGCGCCAACGCGCAAGGCAAGATCGAACCGCTTGAACAGGCGCAGATGCGTCTGTTCCGTGAAGAGCGCCAGTACTACTGGCGGTTTGACGACCAGCGTGGCTGGAACAGCGGCTATACCGAAACCGAGGAACTGGTCGACTCGCGCGAGATCGCCCTGAAGGATCGCACCCAGCTGACCGTGCCGGTCAAATGGGGTCGCTACCGCCTGGAGATCGCGGATCCCGAAACCGGCGAAACGATGCGCTATCGCTTCTATGCAGGTTGGAACGCGCAGGACGCCGATGCGATGGGCAATCGTCCCGATCGCGTGCAGATGAAGCTGGAAGGCGTGCCGGCCAAGCCGGGCGACAGCGTCAAGCTGACGCTGACCCCGCCCCATGACGGCCAGGCGCTCATCACGGTCGAAGGCGACCGCATGCTGTGGTCCAAGTGGGTGGCGGTGAAGGCCACCGGCACCGAGGTCGAGATTCCGGTCGACAAGGAATGGAAACGCCACGACCTGTACGTTGCTGCGGCAGTGTTCCGTCCGGGCAGCGAAGGTGACCGCGTCACGCCGGCCCGCGCGCTTGGCTTGGCGTTCCTGCCGATCGCCAGCGCCGACCGCAAGCTGGACGTCAAGCTCACCGCCGCGCCCAAGGCCGTGCCGGAGACGAAGACCACGGTGCGCGTCAAGGTCGACGGCGCGCAGGGCAAGCAGGCGATGGTGACGCTGTCGGCGGTCGACGTGGGCATCCTCAACATCAACCAGTACGCCACGCCGGATCCGCTGGATTACTTCTTCGGCAAGCACCGCTACGCGCCCGAATTGCTGGACATGTACGGCAAGCTCATCGAGAAGATGGACGGCACCAAAGGCAAGCTGAAGTGGGGTGGCGACGCCGCAATGCGCGGCGACAGCAAGAGCCTGCCCAAGAAGGTCAAGCTGGTGGACCTGTTCTCGGGTCCCGTTGCGCTCAACGCGCAAGGCGAAGCGGACATCCCGCTGGACCTGCCTGACTTCAACGGCACGCTGCGCCTGATGGCCGTCGCGTTCACGCCCGACAACTACGGCAGCACCGACACCGAAATGGTGGTGGCCGCGCCGATCGTGGCGGAACTGAACACCCCGCGCTTCATCACGCCGGGTGACCAGGCCGCCATCGCGCTGGACGTCACCAACCTGAGCGGCGCCGAACAGAAGATCTCGGTCAAGCTCGAGGCGCTGGATCCGCTGGCCATCGTCGATGGCGTGCGCACCGTCACGCTGAAGGACAAGCAGCGCACGACGTTGCGCTTCACGGCCACGACCACCGGCTCGTATGGGCTGGGCCTGGTGCGCCTGACGGTGGACGGGCAGGGCGGCGCCAAGCCGGTTCACATCGTGCGCGAGTCCGTGCTGCAGGTGCAGCCGGCCCATGCGCCCGAACGCCAGGTGCGCCGTCTGCGCCTGAATCCGGGCGAATCGCAATCGGCTCAGGCCTCGTGGGTCGCGTCCTATTACCCGGACTCCGCCACCGTCAGCCTGACCGTGTCCAATCGTCCCCCGTTCAACGTCAATCGCCTCGTCGAGGATCTGCTCAACTATCCCTACGGATGCACCGAGCAGACCATCAGCGCGACCATGCCGTGGGTGATGCTCGATGAGGATGCCGCCAAGCAGTTTGGCCTGAAGCCGCGCACGCAGGCCGAGCGCGCCGCCAAGGTGGCGGGCGCCATCGGGCGCCTGTCGGGCATGCGCAACTCGGTGGGTTCGTACAACCTCTGGAGCGGCGCATCGTCCCGCGACGTGTGGCTGACGGCCTATGCCGTGGGCTTCATGCAGGATGCGCGCGACCGCGGCTTCGAGGTGCCCGACGCCTCGCTGGACCGTTCCCGCACCTGGCTGCTGGAACAGGTGCAGCAGAGCTCGGGTGCGTTCGGTACGTGGTCGGCCAACCTGCGCCGCAACGTCGAGGCCAACCGCATCGACAGCAGCGACGCCAACGTGCTGCGCGAAGACCATCGCCGCTTTGCCGGTCTGGCCACCGCCGCGCTCGTGCTGGCGCGCGACAAGAAGGCGCCGCTCTCGACCGTGCGTCAGCTCTTTGACAATTACCAGGAACGTGCGCGCTCGCCGCTGCCGCTGGTGCAACTGGCCGCCGCCTTCAAGCTGATGGGCGACGAAGGGCGCATGAAACAGGCGCTCGACCTGGCCATGACGCGCGCTTACGGCATCAACATCAACAACCGCAGCAGCGCCTACTATGACGAATGGATGGGCGACTACGGCAGCAGCGTGCGCGACTACGCGCTGTCCTATGCGCTGGTCTCGCAGTACGAGTTGCGTCACGAGCGCAGCGAAAACCTGCTGACGCAGCTCTCCAGCCGCCTGGGCAACCGTTCGTACCTGTCCACGCAGGAACAGATGGCGCTGCTGCTGGCCGCGCGCGCGGCGGGCGGCAGCAAGAGCACGCCGTGGGAAGCCGTGCTGACCGTCAATGGCGAGCGCAAGCCGCTGTCCGGCGGCAAGAGCGACCAGTCCGTGTCGTTGTCGGCCACGGACCTGGCAGGTACGCAGATCCAGAACACGGGCAGCCAGTCTCTCTTCGTCGAGTACGACATCCAGGGCAGCCCGACCGCGACCCCCGCGCCGCGCAACGACATCATCCAGCTCAAGCGCGGTTGGTACCGTCCGGACGGCCGCCCGTGGGATGGCGGCACGCTTCAGACCGGCGACATGCTGGTGGTCTGGGTTCAGGCAAGCGCCAATCAGAACATCCCGGACGGGCTGTTGGTTGACCGCGTGCCGGCGGGCTTCGAAGTTGAAAACCTGAACCTGTCGCAAAGCCCGGAGATGCAGGACTGGAAGATCGGCGGACGCCGCGTGGCCGACGCCATGTCGGACTCCAACATCAAGCACCGCGAGTTCCGCGACGACCGCTACGTGGCTGCGGTCTCGCTGGGCCGCGGCAAGGTGGACGTGTTCTATCTGGTGCGCGTCGTGACGCCGGGCCGCTACGCGGTGCCGTCGACGGTGGCCGAGGATATGTACCGGCCGGAAATCCGAGGCGTGGGTGAGCAATGGAGCACGGTCGAGATCCGCGATCGCGGCGCCAAGCGTCCTTGAACGCCGCCGCCGCTTCCGGGGCGGGCGCATTGCGCGC
>DALZRX010000197.1:2803-7302 GCA_032015805.1 Achromobacter sp. | reverse complement strand
AGGCCCGGCTCTGCGCCAGCGCCTGGATTTCTTCAGCCGACAGTCCCAGCTTTTCCGACAGGACCTGCTCGGTGTGCTCGCCCAGCATGGGCGGCGCACGGCGGTACTCGACCGGGCTGCCGGAGAACTTGAGCGGGCTGGCGGCCACGGGCACGGTGCCCGCCGCCGGATGGGGCAGCTCGCGCTTCATGTTGCGGGCCAGGACGTGCGGGTCTTCGTAGACCTGGTCCAGCGTATTGATGGGGCCCGCCGGCACGCCCACGCCTTCCAGCGCGGCAAGCCAGTGGTCGCGCTCGCCGGTGGCCATGCGCTCGGCCAGGAGCGGAACGAGTTCCTCGCGGTTCTTCACGCGCTGCGGGTTGGTCGAGAAACGCGGGTCCGCCGACAGCTCGGGCAGCCCGATCGCGCCGCAGTAGTTGCGGAACTGGCTGTCGTTGCCCACCGCCACGATGAGGTGGCCGTCGCTGGCCGCGAACACCTGGTAGGGAACCAGGTTCTGGTGCGCATTGCCGGCACGGCGCGGCGCCGCGCCGGAGGTCATGAAGTTCAGGTTCTGGTTGGCCAGCATGGCGACCTGGCAATCCAGCAGGGCCATGTCGATGTGCTGGCCCAGGCCGCTGCGGGCACGCTCGTGCAGCGCGGCCAGGATGCCGACCGTGGAATACATGCCGGTCATCAGGTCGGCTACGGCAACGCCCGCCTTTTGCGGTCCGCCGCCGGGAAGATCGTCGCGTTCGCCGGTGATGCTCATCAGGCCGCCCATGCCCTGGATCATGAAGTCGTAGCCGGGGCGGCTGGCGTAAGGACCCGTCTGGCCGAAGCCGGTGATCGAGCAATAGATCAGGCGCGGATTGAGTTCCTTCAGGCTTTCGTAGTCCAGACCGTACTTGGAAAGGCCGCCGACCTTGAAGTTTTCAACCAGGATGTCGCTCTGCAACGCCAGTTCGCGCACCAGCTCGGCGCCGCGGGGCGACGCGATGTCCAGCGCCACCGACATCTTGTTGCGGTTGGCCGACAGGTAGTAGGCGGCCTCGGTGGTGTCGTGGCCCGCTTCGTCCTTCAGGTACGGCGGCCCCCAGGCGCGCGTGTCGTCGCCCGAGCCAGGCCGTTCGATCTTGATCACCTCGGCGCCGAGGTCGGCCAGGTTCTGGGTGCACCAGGGACCCGCCAGCACACGGGTCAGATCCAGCACGCGTATGCCGGTTAGGGGAGCGGGACGTTGCGACATCGGTAATCTTTTCGCTAGAAGGGAAATGAGAACTTCCGGCCCGCGCCGAGGCGCCAGGCGGACTGGGATTCCGTCATGCCAGAAGGCGGCCCGCGGGGGCCGCCTTCCGATCAACATTCGTCAGACTGGATATTAGCCTCTTGAACGCGTTGGCCGGCTTTCTGGCGGAGGAAAGGTCAGGAATGGGCCTTGATCGTCTCGCGCGCGATCACCAGTTGCTGGATCTGCGACGTGCCTTCGAAGATGCGGAACAGGCGCACGTCGCGGTAGAAGCGCTCGACCGCGTATTCGGACATGTAGCCCGCGCCCCCGTGGATCTGCACGGCGCGGTCGGCGACGCGGCCCACCATTTCCGTGGAGAAGAGCTTGCAGCAGGCGGCCTGCATGGTCGTGTTTTCGCCACGGTCGCGCATGCGGGCGGCGTCCAGCACCATGCAGCGGGCCGCGTAGAGTTCGGCCTGGCTGTCGGCGATCATCGCCTGGATGAGCTGGAATTCCGCAATGGGCTGGCCGAACTGCTTGCGCTCGGTGGCGTATTTCACTGCGTCGCGCAGGAGGCGGTCGGCGATGCCCACGCACAGCGCGGAGATGTGCAGGCGGCCCTTGTCCAGCACGCGCATCGACGTCCGGAAGCCATTGCCTTCCTCGCCGCCCAGCAAGGCGCTGGCCGGCACGCGGCAGTTGTCGAACACGACATCGCTGGTCAGCGCGCCGGCCTGCCCCATCTTCTTGTCCGGCTTGCCGATGATGAGGCCCGGCGTGCCCGCTTCGACCAGGAAGCACGAGATCGAACCGGCCCGGCGCTCGGGCGCGGTGCGCGCCATGACCGAGAACAGGCCCGCGATGGGCGCATTGGTGATGTAGCGTTTGGTGCCGTTCAGCACGTAGGCGTCGCCGTCGCGTTCGGCGGACACGCGCAGCGACATGGCGTCGGAGCCGGCGTCGGGCTCGGTCAGCGCGAAAGATCCGATGAGCTCGCCGCTGGCCAGCTTGGGCAGATAGCGGGCGCGCTGCTCGTCGGTGCCGGCCAGGACGATAGCCTGCGAGCCAATCCCGATGTTGGTGCCGGCCAGCGAGCGGAACGCGGGCGAGGTCTGGCCCAGTTCAAACACGACGCGGACCTCTTCTTCCATCGTCAGGCCCAGGCCGCCGAAGTCTGGCGAGATGGACAGGCCGAACAGGCCCAGGTCGCGCATTTCGTTGACGATGTCGGGCGGCACCTCGCCGCTGGCCGCCAGTTCGTCCTCGGCGGGGATGAGGCGTTCGTGCACAAAGCGGCGCACTGCGTCGATCAGGAGGTTCAGGGTTTCGGTATCGAGGGCCATGATGGAAGTCTCTTTAAGCGGATTCAGGTTTTGGGGGTCGTTGGGACGGCCGGCTCAAGCGCGCATGCCGCCCACCAGCAGATCGAAATAGCCGGCGGCGATGGCTTCGGCGCTGTCGCCCTGGCCGGGCTTGTACCAGCGCACCATCCAGTTCAACATCGACAGCACGGCGCGGCCCGTGGCGGACACGTCCACGGGGCGGAACGCGCCTTCGGCGACGCCTTGCGCGATGACCTCGCGCAGGCGCTTTTCATAGTTGTCGCGCAGGCGGGCCGCGTCTTCGCGTTCGGACAGCGCCATGCCGGAGTAGCCGATGAGCATGGTCACGAACTGGGCGTGGTGCTGCTCGAAGTAGCGGGCGTGTCCCACCATGAAGGCGCGCAGGCGGGCCACGCCGCCCTCGGCGCCCGTCACGTCGCGGCCGACGGTCTGCGTCAGCCCCTCCAGCACCTCGAGGATGATGGCGTCGTAGATGTCCTGCTTGGTGGGGTAATAGTGATAGATGGCCGCCTTGGATGCGCCGATGGCGGCGGCCAGGTCCGAAATCGAGCTGCCGTCGTAGCCGCTGCGGGCAAACAGCTTGGCCGCTTCTTCCAGGATGCGTTCGCGTGGGGCAGCCAGCGTGGGCGGCCGGCCAGCGCGGGCACGTTTTGGAACGGGAGGAGCGGTGAGCGCCATGACAGCCTTTGGACGGGGCCGCGCGAGGCCGAAAAGGTTCTGGCGAACCTCAATTGACAGCCGTTCCGCGCATGCCGTTAAATAAAGATTAATTAATTACCGGACGGTCGGTAGGTAATTAATATACTCCAAAAACCTAGGACGAGACGACGCCCCATGCCCCATCCCCTCGTGACTGATTTGTATGGCCAGATGTCCCTGCCGGTCATCAGTGCCCCGATGTTCATCGTCTCCAATCCCAAGCTGGTCATCGCCCAGTGCACAAGCGGCATCGTGGGGTCGTTTCCCGCACTGAATGCGCGCCCGCAGACGCTGCTGACCGACTGGCTGGACGAAGTCCAGGCCGGCTTGGCGTCCCACCGGGAGGCCAACCCCGGCGCGGCCATGGCACCGTTTGCCGTCAACCAGATCATCCACCAATCCAATGACCGCCTGGAACAGGATCTGGCCGTGTGCGCCAGCCACCGGGTGCCGCTCATCATCACCAGCCTGCGCGCTCCTGGCGACCTGGTGAAGGGCGTCCACGACTGGGGCGGCAAGGTTTTCCACGACGTGACCACGATCCGCCACGCCGAAAAGGCGCTGGAAGCGGGTGTCGACGGCCTGATCCTGGTGTGCTCCGGCGCGGGCGGCCACGCCGGCACGCTCAGCCCTTTCGCGCTTGTTTCCGAAGTGCGCCGCTTCTACGACGGCCCGCTGATCCTGTCGGGCGCCATCACCTCTGGCGCGCACGTGCTGGCCGCGCAGGCCATGGGCGCGGACTTCGCCTACATGGGCACGCGCTTCATCGCCAGTGAAGAAGCCAACGCCAGCGACGGCTACAAGGCCGCGATCGTCGAGGCCAGCGCCACGGATATCCTGTACACGCCCTTCTTCACGGGCATCCCGGGCAACTACCTGAAGGCCAGCATCGCCGCCGCCGGCCTGGACCCGGCCAACCTGCCCGCGCCGGACAGCGGCGCATCCAATTTCGGCTCCACGCGCGTCAAGCCCTGGAAGGACATCTGGGGCGCGGGCCAGGGCGTGGGCGGCATCGCCAGCGTCGAACCGACCCGCAAGATCGTCGAAACGTTGCGCCGCGAATACGCCGAGGCGAAAGCCCGCCTGGCGGCCGGGCCGCACGCATGAGCGCCGGCCTGAAGGTTCAGCGCGACGGCGCCGTCCTGACGCTGACCATCGACCGGCAGGACCGCCGCAACGCGCTCGACACCGCCACCTATGCCGCGCTGACGGAGCAGATCTCGCTGGCGAGCGCGGACCTTGCGGTG
>DALZRX010000197.1:0-2793 GCA_032015805.1 Achromobacter sp. | reverse complement strand
GCGGTCATCCTGACCGGGGCCGGCGAACACTTCACCGCCGGCAACGACCTGCGCGACTTCCAGGCCGAACGCGGGGCGGGCGACAGCGCCGGGCTGACATTCCTGCGCGCGCTGACGATGGCCGACGTGCCTGTCATTGCCGCGGTCGAGGGCTACGCCATCGGCATCGGCGTGACGCTGCTGCAGCATTGCGATTTTGTTCACATCGGGGAAGGCGCGACCCTGCGCATGCCGTTCGTCGCCCTGGGCCTGTGCCCGGAAGGCGCGTCCAGCTTGCTGATGCCGCGTCTGGCCGGACGCCGGGCGGCGCAGTGGCTGATGCAGGGCAAGGCGTTTTCCGCTCAGGACGCCGTGGACGCGGGCCTGGCCACGTCGGTCACGCCCAAGGGCCAGGCAATGTCCGAGGCCCAGGCCACCGCCGCCGACCTGGCGCGCCAGCCGCCGGCCGCGCTGCGCCTGACCAAAGCCATGATGAAGCGGGCGGACCGCCAGGCCATCCAGGAGACGCTGGACTACGAAGCCCAGCAGTTTCGCGCCCGCCTGCAGACCGAAGAGGCGCAGGCGGCGTTCGCGAAGTTCTTCAAGAAGTAGCGCGTCAGAAAGGCGAATCGGGCCGGAAGTTCGGCGCCCGGCGTTCGCGCAGGGAATTGATGCCCTCGCGCACGTCCGGGCCGCCAAAGCCCATGAACTCAAGCGCCAGCGACGTATCGAACGTCGGCCCCGCCATGCGCAGCCAGTTGTTCAGCGAATACTTGGTCCAGCGGATGGCCGTCTGGGACCCGGCCGCCAGCTTGTTGGCCACCTCGAACGCCTTTCCGATCAGTTCGGCCTCGTCCACGCAGAGCGACACCAGGCCGATGCGCTCGGCTTCCTCGCCGGACACCGTCTCGCACAGCATCAGGTAGTACTTGGCCTTGGCCATGCCGCACAACAGCGGCCAGACGATGGCGGCATGGTCGCCGGCCGTGACCCCCAGGCGCGTATGGCCGTCGATGATGCGGGCATCGCGCGCCGCGATCGAGATGTCGGCCAGCAGGCCGGCCACCAGGCCGGCCCCGACCGCCGCGCCGTGCATGGCGGATACGATCGGCTTGCTGCAATTGATGATGTTGTAGACCAGGTCGCGCGCCTCGCGCCAGACGCGGGTGCGCACGTCGAAGTCGTCCGCCATCTGCTGCACCAGCTCCAGGTCGCCGCCACCGGAGAATCCCTTGCCCTCGCCGCGGATCACCACCACCCGCGTATCCGGGTCGGTGTCGATGTCGCGCCAGATGTCGGCCAGTTCCCGATGCATGCGGTCGTCGGCCGTGGACAACTTGCCCGGCACGCCGCCCTTGGCGCCCATGATGAGTTCCAGCACGCCGCCGGGATGGCGGCGCAGCTTCAGGGATTCGTAGGCTGAATAGTGTTCCAGCGTAATGTCGGTCATTGTCTGCTCCGGATCGTCTCTTGGTTGTGTGCGCTCGCCACGGCGGCCGCGTTTTTGCGCACTATAGTGGATACGGCCGACCCGCCATGACCATTTGCGCCCGGAGCCTCACCCCATGAACACCCCTGCCGTCCCAATCGACCGCGCCGCGTCGCCCGCCCTGTTCGCGCCCCGCGCGGCGGACACGCACAAGGGCAGTTTCGGCACCGTCGGTGTCGTGGGCGGCGGCCCCGGCATGACCGGCGCGGCCCTGCTGGCCGCCCGAGCCGCCCTGAAAACGGGGGCCGGCAAGGTGCTGGTGGGTTTTGTCCAGGACGCGCTGCCCCTGCCCTGCGACCCGCTGCAACCCGAATTGATGCTGCGCGACTTCCGATCGCTGCTGGAGGAAGACTGGGGGGTCACTGCCTGGGTGGCCGGATGCGGCATCGGCACGAACGCGCTGGCCGCGAACGCGCTGTCGGAACTGTTCGTCCTGCGGCGCGAGGCTCCGCTGGTGCTGGACGCCGACGGCTTGAACCTGCTTGCCCGCGGCGAAGTCCGTCCCACCTGGGGCGCCGGCCCGGTCGTGCTGACCCCGCATCCCGCCGAGGCCGGCCGCCTCCTGGCGGTCGGCACCGACGAAATCCAGCGCGACCGCCCCGCCGCCGCCCGGCAACTGGCGCAATGCTTTCAGGCCTGGGTCGTGCTCAAGGGCGCCGGCACCGTCGTGTGCGCGCCCGACGGCGGCGTCCGGGTCAACACCAGCGGCAATCCGGGCCTGGCCACCGCGGGAACGGGGGACGTATTGGCAGGCATCCTGGGCTCGCTGATCGCCCAGAAATTGCCGCTGGACCAAGCCGTGCATGGCGCGGTCTGGCTGCACGGAGCTGCCGCGGACAGACTGGTCGAGCAGGGAATCGGACCTATCGGCCTGACGGCCGGCGAGCTGGCCGACGCCGCTCGCGCCCTGCGCAACGGGGGCTAAGTCCCTGTCTCACAAACATTTTTACAACATACTAGGGTTTTCCCTGAAAAGACCATTGCTATTGGTCTAGGGTTATCCCTATAATGGTTTACCCCATGACGAAACGGACTGGAGCCAAACCATGAGCGAACTGACCCTGAACCACACTGCCCGCCTGACCGACGCGCTGGAGCGTGACCTGCTCCGCGGCGCTCTCGAGAACCAACCGAATTCCCATCCCCTGACCAGCCTGAAGAAGGCTGGTCAATCCGTAGCAGCCGCTGTTGCCGCCGTCTTTGCCTTCATCGACGAAGTGAACGAATCGATGAACAAGGCTCGCGCCGCCAGCTCGCGCTTCTCCGGATCGCAGTGGTAAAAACAGCCGCGCCAGGCTGAATCGCGACCGATCTCCCGCGAATCA
>DALZRX010000196.1:0-7325 GCA_032015805.1 Achromobacter sp. | reverse complement strand
AAATACGGAATCGTGGCGGGCGCTTTGACGTCCAATCGGCTCCCCTTGTACTGCGCAATGCATGGTATGAGACCGACACAAGATACTAGAAATTTATTGAAACACAAGTAGAAATACTGTTTCACAACCAAAAAGACGGCGCCGCCACGCCATTGCGGGATGCCGTCGCAGCGCTAGCCGCACCTTTCCCCGTCAGTCCCAGTCGTCCCGATAGACGAATTTGGGCATCTGCCAATTGAAGCGCAGGGCCATCAGACGCATGGTCAGGCCCGCGGCCAGCGCGATGGGCACCGAGGCGTTGGCGGACAGGCCGAGCGCCATCGAGCCCAGGTACAGGGCGCCAGTCACGAGTGACACGCTGGCGTACAGTTCCTTGCGGAACAGCAGCGGCACCTCGTTGCAGAGCACGTCGCGCAGCACGCCGCCCGCGCACCCGGTGATCATGCCGCTGATCAGCACCACGGTGATCGGCAACTGCATCATCTGCGCGACCTGGCAGCCGATGACCGTGAACGCCACCAGCCCCAGCGCGTCGGCCAGCAGGAACACGCTGCGCAACCGGCGCATGACCGGGGCGATCATGGCGGTCAGGACTGCCGCGCCGCCCGTCATCCACAGGTATTCGGGATGGACGACCCAGGTCAGCGGATAGTGCCCCAGCAGCACGTCGCGCAGCGAGCCGCCGCCCAGGGCCGTCACGCAGGCGATGATGCAGACGCCCATCCAGTCCATGTCGCGGCGTCCCGCCGAAAGCGCTGCCGTCATGGCTTCGGCGACGATGGCGACCAGGTACAGCGTGTGCAGCAAGGCGGGCGAAAGATCGGTAAACATGGCTCGGGCGGTAGCTTGGGCAGGCCACATTGTATTGAGCCGGGGCGGCGGCCGCGCCATTGCCTGCGCGCCCATCATCCCGTACCCTCAAACCTGCGTTGATGACGATCAACCCCAGTCTCGTTTCGCGGCGAGACAATGGAGACGTGCCCGACCGGGCGCTATTGGGCCAGGCAGCGCGGACGCGGGAGCCGCCCACCCTGGCCATAACCGGGAGATTAGGTATGACACAGCAAATTGGCCCCATCCTTCTGGCCACGGACCTGAGTGCGCGCGGCGACAGAGCCCTCGACCGCGCCTTGCAGTTGACCAAGGAACTGAACACCAAGCTGATCATGCTGCATGTCATGGAGTCCCATGCCACGCCGCTCACCACGCCGGTCTGGCGCCGGCTGTCCCCCGACCACAAGGCCCTCGTCGAACGCGAACTCGCCGAAGACGTGGCCGCGGCCAACGTGCCTGCCGAAGTCGTCGTCACCAAGGGCGACCCCGTTGCCAGCATCATGGAAACCGCCGACGCATATGGCTGCTCGCTGATCGTCGCCGGCATCGCCCGCCAGGAAACGCTGGGCCGCCTGCTTTTGGGCACCACTGTCGAAAAGCTGGCCCGCCAGGCGCGCCAACCCGTACTGGTCGTCAAGAACCGCCCGCGCAGGCCCTACCGCGACGTGCTGGTCGCCACCGACTTCTCCGATGGCTCGCGCCAGGCGCTGCGCGCCGCGCTGCAACTGGTGCCCAACGCCGACATCACCTTGTTCAACGCCTACGAAGTGCCGTTCCAGGGCGTGACCAAGCCGGACGACGGCGTCGTCGACAACCTCTACAAGACAGCCGAACAGTGCGCCGAGCGCTTCATCGCCGAAACGCCTGAATTGCCCAAGGGCCGTCCGACCAAGGTCGTGCTCGAAGCCGGCCAGCCCGAAACCGTGTTGTCCGAATACTCGTTCAACCATCGCTCCGATCTGGTCGTCACCGGCACCCATGGCCGCACCGGCATCCTGCGCACCGCCATCGGCAGCGTGGCCGAGCGGCTTCTGGAATCCCTGCCCAGCGACGTGCTGATCGTGCGGCTGAGCGGCGAAGAATAGTCTCGGCAAGAAAAAAGGCGGCGCTCGCGCGCCGCCTGGCTTTCTACAGGGCGAGGCGTAGTGGGAACTACGCCTCGCCCTGTTTTTCCATGGCGTCGATCGTGCCGCGCAGGATCTTCAGCAGCACCAGCCCCGGCACGGCGATGGCTACCGTCAGCAGGAAAAACCCCGGCCACCCCAAATGATTGACCAGCGGCGGCGTCAGCGGCCCGGCCAGATAGGTGCGGCCCACGGCCGACAGCGCCGACAGCAGCGCAAATTGCGTGGCAGAGAAACGCTGGCGGCACAGCGCCATCAACAGGCCAACGAAAGACGCCGTGCCCAGGCCGCCGCACAGGTTCTCGATGCCCACGCCCGTGGCCATCAGCCACAGGTTCTTCGGGCTGATCGCGATCAGCCAGTACGCCAGATTCGACACCGCCTGCAGCAGGCCGAAGGCCATCAGCGACCGGTACAGCCCCCAGCGCGACATCAATGATCCGCCCGCCAGCGCGCCGATGATGGTCGCCGCCAGTCCCAGCACCTTGTTCACGGTACCGACCTCCGTCGGCGTGAAGCCCGCGCCGCGGATGAGAAAGGTGGTGGACAAGGCGCCGGCGAACGCGTCGCCCAACTTGTAGAGCACGATCAGCAGCAGCACCGCCAGCGCACCGCGTCGGGTGAAGAATTCATGCAGTGGTTCGGCCACCGCCTCGCGCAGGCTGCGCGGGGCGCGTGCAACGTGCTCCGGCTCGGGCGCCAACAGGGTGGCGAGCGCGCAAAGAACCATCAGCCCGCCCATCACCATGTAGGTACTGCCCCACCCTATCCATTGGTCCGCCATGATGAGCGCAAGGCCGCCCGACACGATCATGGCCAGCCGGTAGCCCATGACCTTGATCGCCGCACCCGCGCCCCGCTCGTCCTTGCGCAGCACATCCGTGCAATAGGCGTCGAACGCGATGTCCTGCGTGGCCGACAGAAAGGCGACCAGCACCGCCAGCAGCGCCAGCGGCATCAGCGCGGAGGACGGCGAAAGCGCGCCCATCGCCATGATCGCCACGGCCAGCAGCAACTGCGTCACGAGCATCCAGCCGCGGCGCCGGCCCAGCAAGGGCGGCGCAAACCGGTCAACCACCGGCGCCCAGAGAAATTTGATGGTGTAGGCCGTGCCTACCAACGTGAGGAAACCGATTTCCTGCAGCGGCACGCCTTCGACGGTGGCCCAGGCCTGCAATGTGCCGCTGGTCAGGGCCAGGGGCAGCCCGCTGGCAAAGCCCAGGACCAGCAAGGGGGCAACGCGGGGGCTGGTGTAGACGTTGGATACAGCGGTGATGTCGGTCTCCTGAAACTTGGCCGGCGGCGTCGCGAGCGCTGGCCGCGGGCTTGCGGCATTTTAGGGCCTGTCAGCCCGGCTGGTCAGGAGAGTGCGTGTCGGAATGTCAGGGCGATGCGAAGCGGTACACCGCCAGCGTGCTGCGCCAGCTTGGGAACGCTTTGACTTCCTTGCCTTCGTTGAACGTCGCGCGCTCCAGGATGCGCAGGCCCAGTTCGCCGGCAAGCTGTTCAAAGTCGCGCAGCGTGCAAAGGTGGATGTTCGGCGTGTTGTACCACTGGTACGGCATCTGCCCCGTCACGGGCATGCGGCCGCGCAGGATGGCCCAGCCGTGCGGCCAGTAGCCGAAGTTGGGAAACGACACCACGCCGTGGCGTGCCACGCGGGCCATCTCGCGCAGGATGTGCTCGGTGCGGTGCATCGACTGCAAGGTCTGCGACAACACCACGGTATCGAACTGCTTGTCGTCAAAGAGCGCCAGGCCATCTTCCAGGTTCTGCTGGATGACTTCCACGCCGCGGCGCACGCAGGCGATCACGCAGGTGTCGTCGAGTTCGACGCCGGCCCCCTTGACCTGGCGATGGTCGCGCAGGTGGGCGAGCAATGCGCCGTCGCCGCAGCCCAGGTCCAGCACGCGGCTGCCCGGTTCGATCCAGCCGGCGATACGCGCCAGGTCGGGCCGCAGCGCGCCGTGGGCATAACGGGGAGTCACGGGAGTCATTCGGAGGATCCTTCGGTCGGGGCGGCGGCTTGCAGACCCAGCTCGCGCGCGATGCGTTCGTAGTAGCCGCGCACGACCGCGTGGTAGCGCGGGTCCTCAAGCAGGAAGGCGTCGTGGCCGTGCGGCGCGTCGATCTCGGCGTAGGTGACAGGGCTGGCGTTCTTGAGCAGCGCCCGCACGATCTCGCGCGAACGCTCCGGCGGAAAGCGCCAATCGGTCGAAAACGACACCAGCAGGAAATTGGACTTGGCGGGCGCCAGCGCGCGGGCCAGATCGCCGCCCGTGGTGCGGGCCGGATCGAAATAGTCCAACGCGCGCGTGATCAGCAGATAGGTGTTGGCGTCGAAATAGCGGGTGAATTTCTCGCCTTGATAGCGCAGGTAGGACTCGACCTCGAATTCGACGTCGTAGCCGTAGCGGTAAGCGCCGTTCTCGGCGGGTGCGCGCTGGGCGCGGCCGAATTTCTCGGCCATGTCGTCATCGGACAGATACGTGATGTGGCCGATCATGCGCGCGACCGACAGGCCGCGGCGCGGCACGGTGTCCTGCGCGTAGTAGTCGCCGCCGTGGAAATCCGGGTCGGTGATGATCGCGCGGCGGGCCACTTCGTTAAAGCCGATGTTCTGCGCCGACAACCGCGGCGTGCTGGCGATGACGATGCAGTTGGCCACGCGCTCGGGCAAGGTGATGGACCAACTGAGCGCCTGCATGCCGCCCAGCGATCCGCCCATCACGGCCGCGAAGCGCTCGATGCCAAAATGGTCCGCCACCCGCGCCTGCGCCCGCACCCAGTCTTCCACCGTCAGCACCGGAAACGCGGCGCCCCAGGGCTTGCCGGTTTGGGGATCGATGCTGGCCGGCCCGGTCGAACCGAAGCACGAACCCAGGTTGTTGACGCCGATGACAAAGAAAATGTTGGTGTCCACCGGCTTGCCGGGACCCACCATGTTGTCCCACCAGCCAAGGTCGCTGGGGTTGTCCGCGGCCAGCCCCGCCACGTGGTGCGACGCATTGAGCGCATGGCAGATGAGCACGGCATTCGTGCGCTGCGCATTGAGCGTGCCGTAGGTTTCGACAGCCAGCTCGTACGCGGCAAGCGACTGGCCGCTCAGCAAGGGCAGCGGTTCATCGAAGCGAATGAAGGTGGGAGAGACGAGGCCGACCGAACCGGGATCAACGGTATCGGATGTCGTGACGGTTGCGGGAACGAACCCGCTGGCCGAATCACCGGCCAAATTCTGGGCAGGAGTGGTCATACGGACCTCTTTAGCTGGATTTATTGGAAGGCGCCCGCAAGCGGATCAGGCAAATCGGCGCCGAAAATGGGTAGTGCGGCAAGAATTCTAGCACTGCTTGCGGGCGGGGCATCAAGCCCTGCGCGGCGAGTCCGGGGCCCTGCCGCCCCCGAGACACGATGCCGCAACCACCGCCGCGAATCAGGTCCCGGCTTCCCAGGCCTCCTGCCCCAGGTACTCGTAGCGCTCGGTGTTCACGCGCGACACACGCCATTCCACCGGCTGGCGGTTGTACGAAAAGGCGATACGGCGGATCTCCAACAGCGGGCTGCCTTCGGCCACACCCAGGCAGCGCGCGTGGGTGCGCTCGGCCAGGCAGGTCCGCAAGCGCTCGTCCGTGGCAATGACATTCACGCCGAACAGGTCCTGGTACAGCGCGTAGAGCGTGCTGGTGCGATCGCGCAGGTGCGCTTCGGTCAGTCCGGGAAAGCGCGATTCGGGCAGGCACACGTCATCGGCCATGACCACGTCGCCATTGAGCGACAGGACGTTCAGGAACTCGAACACATGGGCGCCCGCCGGCAGCTCCAGCTTTTCGCGGGCGACCGCCGACGCCTTCACGCGTCGAAATCGCAGCAGCTCGGTGGTGGGATAGGACTTGCTGCCGTCCTGGCCGACGATGCGGAAAAACTTGAAGAAGTGGTGGTTGCGCGTGTGCACCGCGACATAGGTGCCGCGCCCCTGATGGCGCACCAGGATGTTCTCTGCGGCCAGCTCGTCGATGGCCTTGCGCAAGGTGCCGATCGACACGCCGAACCGTTCGGCCAGGTGCTTCTCCGGCGGGATCGCCTCGCCCTGCGTCCACTCGCCTTGCGCCAGCGCGGCAAGCACGGCCTGCTTGACCTGTTCGTACAAGGGACTGCCCAAAGGCACAGTCGGTGACAGGCTGGTGTTCATGGGTGCATCGCAATAATCAAGGACCTCCAGTGTAGCGGCGCGAGCGGCACCCGCTCAAGTCATGTAATTCATCTATATGATTTAGTTGACTTTGAAAAAGCACGCGCCTAAGATTTCCTGGCCGTTGTGATCCGCGCCGCTTGCAGCACCCCGGCGGCGCTCCTGACCCCAGAGAGGAAGACAATGATTCACGCCGTATTGCACGATGCGAAGGACACGGTGGCGGTCGCCGTGGTGGAAGGCCTGACCGCCGGAACGGAGCTGAACGCCTGGATCATGGATGAGGACAAGATCATCCATGTGCGCGCGTCGCAGGACATCCCCATCGGTCACAAGGTGGCGATGAAGGACATGGCCGTGGGCGCCACCGTCTTCAAGTACGGCGTCGACATCGGCCGCGTGGTGGAGCCCATCAAGGCCGGGCAGCACGCCCACGTCCACAACATCAAGACCAAGCGCTGGTAAGCGTCCCTCCATCGCCCAGGAACCCACCATGTCCATCATCACTGCCCAAACCACCTTCCAAGGCTATCGCCGCGACAATGGCCGCGTCGGCGTGCGCAACCACGTCATCGTCCTGCCCGTGGACGACATCTCCAATGCCGCGGCCGAAGCTGTCGCCAACAATATCAAGGGCACCCTGGCCCTGCCTCATCCTTACGGCCGGCTGCAGTTCGGCGAAGACCTCGAACTGCATTTCCGCACGCTGATCGGCACGGGCTGTAACCCCAACGTCGCGGCCGTGGTCGTGATCGGCATCGAGGAAGGCTGGACCAAGCGCGTCGTCGATGGCATCGCCGCCACCGGCAAACCCGTCATGGGCTTTTCCATCGAACTGCATGGCGATCACGACACCATCATGCGCGCATCCCGCTGCGCCAAGGAATACGTGCATTACGCCACCGCGCTCACCCGCAGCGAATGCCCCATCGCCGACCTGTGGGTCTCCACCAAGTGCGGCGAATCCGACACCACGTCCGGCTGCGGCGCCAACCCCACGGTGGGCAATGCGTTCGACAAGCTGTATGCGCTGGGGTCCACGCTGGTATTCGGCGAGACCTCGGAGCTCACCGGCGGCGAGCACATCGTTGCCGAGCGCTGCGCCAACGACGCCGTGCGCGAGCGCTTCATGTTCATGTTCGACCGCTACCAGGCCATGATCGACCGCTGGAAGACCA
>DALZRX010000195.1:0-7342 GCA_032015805.1 Achromobacter sp. | reverse complement strand
CGCTGGCCATCATCCGCGCCATCAACGGCATCGGCCGCAGCCTGGACATCCCCACGACGGCGGAAGGGGTGGAAACACCGGAGCAGTTGGAACGCCTGACGGCGGAGGGCTGCTCGCATTTTCAGGGGTTTCTGCTGGGCCGCCCCGTCTCGCACGGCGACACCGCCGCGGACACCTGACTTGAGCAGGCCGGCGCCGGCCCGGCCCCCTGAAATAAGGCGACTGCGCCCCGCCGCAGACCTATACTTTGAAGACACCGGCCGCGATGCGACGCGCCATCGCGCCGGTGTGCTGCGCCCGGCGCGTCTGCTGTTCAAGCACGCACTGCCTTTGCAGGCATGCGCAGGGAGAGTCCCATGACACGCAAGTACATCGATTGCCGCGAGTATCCGAGCCAGATGAACTGCTCGGTGGCCTTGTCCGCGGACTCGGACGAGGAATTGCTCGAAGCCGCGGTGCAGCATGCCACCGCGGTACACAAGCACGCTGACTCGCCCGAACTGCGTACGCAGCTCAAGTCCCTGTTCCACGACGGCACACCGCCGGCCGAAGCGCCCCGCCGGGGCTGACGGCGTTGCCTGCGGGTCTTGCCGAACACCGGATTGCTCCGGCCGGCAGACCCGCCTTTCTTCGGCAAAGCGTCACACCGGCCGCCCGCTACGCGTTCTGTCCCGCTTCGGCGACCCAGCACAGCGTATTGACCAGCGCCATCTGCTCAGGCGTCTGGCAGCGCACCGACAGCAGGGCGGGGCTGGCAACCAGGATCGCCAGCGCCTTGGCCCGCGATACCGCCACATTCAGGCGGTTCCTGCTGAACAGGAACTCCATGTCGCGTGGCATGGTTTCGCCGCTGGAGGTGGCCATGGAAATGATCACCACCTGCGCCTCCTGGCCTTGGAACTTGTCGACGGTGCCGACCCGCGCGCCCGCCGGCAGGACCTGCCTTAGCGTGTTGACCTGCACGTTGTAGGGCGCCACCACCAGCACGTCGTCGGATGTGATGGGCACCGCGCGCCCCTGCCTGTCCCGATAACGCTGCCGCATCAGGCTGGCGTACAACGCGGCGACTTCCCGCGCCTCTTCGTCGCTGGACTGCGCGTTGCCCTCATGCGCGACCGGCACGTAGCGGATGCCGCTTGCGCCGAGCGCGCCCGCGGCGTCAGCGCCCAGCACCAGGCCCTGACCGGCCGCCGCCGGCGCGGCGCGCAGCCGGCCGTCGTAGATGGCGTCGGAAATGAAGCCGCAGATCGCCGGGTGCATGCGGTACGAGGTGTCCAGGAAGATGCCGCGATCGGCCGCGATGGTGGCGTGGCCGTTCAACAGGTATTCCAGCGTGGACTCGCCAGAACGGCCGGGATGCGTGCCCTTGGTCGGCTGCCCAAGCTGCATCTGGTCCCCCAGCAGCACGATGTTGCGCGCGCACTGGCCCAGGGCCACCAGGTTCGCCAAACTGACCTGGCCGGCCTCGTCCACGAACAGGTAATCGAACTTCTGCTGGAAATCGGCCCGGCTGAAGAGCCACGCCGTGCCCGCCACCAGTTGATGGCGCGCCAGGTCGATCTTGTCGTTGCCGAAGACATCTTCGATGAATTCCCCGTTGAAACAGGAGTCGTCGCCCGCCTGGCCCGACTTCTTGGCGCCGGTGAACGACAGGCCGGCCTCGCGCGCGGCGCCTTCCAGGCCGGCCAGGAGGTTGTTGATGGCATGGTGGCTGTTGGACGTGACCGCGATGCGCTTGCCCTGGCGCAGCAGGTGCACCAGCACCCGCGATCCGGTGTAGGTCTTGCCCGCGCCCGGCGGCCCCTGCAGGAACAGTGTGGTCTCGTCCATGCGCGCCACGATGTCCACGACCTGATCCAGCAGGTTCGCCGCCGGGTCGGCCAGCGGGTGACCCGGCGCCATGCCGGCGATGCGCGGCGGCTCATGCCGCAAGAGCGCATCCACGGCACGAAACGGCGTGCCATGGCCGCCGGCCGACGCCAGCAGCGCGTCGCCGTAGCGGAACATGGCGTTGGCCAGTTCGTCGATGCTGACCGGCCTGCCCGGTCCGAGCGACAGGCGCGGCGGCGGCGTCTCCTTGCGCGTCATGGTGAACGTGGCGACGCCGGCCGCCGGGTCCACCGTCAACCGACTGATGCCCGGCCCGCCGCGCACATTGGCACAGGACGATCCCGTGCGCAGCTTGGTTTGCTGCGCGGGAAACCGATACGTGTAGCGCAGCGACTGCGCCACCGGCTCGGGCGCCACGGTGTCGTCGCGCACCAATCCGCCCAGGCACTCGTTGTCTTCCACCAGTTCGGCATCGGTCGCTTCCATGCGGGCGAACATGGCCCACCACTCGGGCTTCTGTTCTCGGCGGTGAAAGTCCAGCAGTTGATAGACCAGCGCGCGATAGCGGTCGCGCTCGGACCAGTCCAGCTCGTTTGCGGGCAACGATCCGACGAGCGCGGCACGGTAGGGCTCCAGGCGCAGCTCGGCCGGGGTCTTTTCGCCGACCTGGAACCGGGCGGCATCGATCTGCTGCTGCGAGTCGCGGCGGTTCGCCCAGGGCACGCCGGCCGGACGCAGCGCACACAGCCATTCGCGCAGCTTGTATGTGGACAGCACGTCGTCGCGGTTGTAGTCCGCGATGTCCTGCAACAGTTGCGCCTCGCCCGTGCGCTTCCAGCGTTCGTAGTAAACGATGCTGGCGCCGGCGTTGGTCACGCCGCCCTCGCGCTGCGGCAGGTAGAAGTGTTCGATGTTCTTGATCGAGTAGCCCGGTTCGGACACCCGCACGCCCTCGCGCACGACCTGGTACAGGTCCACCAGCTTGTTCATGCGCAGCAGGTTGTCGACTTCCGCCTCGCGCGTGGCGTGAACGGACATCAGCTTCTTGATCGCCGTCGCCTCGTAGGGCGCGTAATGGTAGACATGGGCGTCCGGATGGCGGTGCAGTCGCGCGACGACGAAGTCGATGAAGGCCTCGAACGCCAGCTTTTCTTCGCCGCGGTTGTGCGCCCAGAAGGGCACGAAGCGCTCCTGGCCGTCATCGATGACGTACAGGCCAAAGAGGTACTCCAGGCCGCCTTCCTCAAGCGGATCGCCTTCCATGTCGAAAAACATGTCGCCCGCGTCCGGCTGCGGCATGCGTTCAAAGCCGCGCAGGGCGGCGTCGTCCGGGTCCTTGTCGATGAGGTCCCAATGGCGCCCGCCGCCGGTCCGCGCGCGCAACTGGAGCGCCGCCTGCGACCGCAGCCGATGCAGGATGGCCGGCTCCATGCGCGCCACGGCGGCGTCGGGCGCCAGCGTGCCAAGCTGCGCGAGCGTGCGGATGCCCTGGCCGTTCAGCTTGCGGATCTGCTGCCGCGTGATGTTCGCGACCAGCGACAGGTGGTCGTCGGCCGCGCGACGCGCCTTGCAGAGCGGATCCCAGCGGCATTGGGCGCATTTCTCGCAGGGGTCGGGATAGGTGGAGGCTTGTTCGCGCTGCTCGACATGGGACTCAAAGCGGCGCATGACCTGCCGGAAATAGTGGGCGTAGTCGGCCACGCGCATGGCGACCTCGCGGCCGCTGCCCAGCACGACGTGCATCTGCACGGGCGCCGCGTCCTGTTCCAGGCCCAGCAGCCACGAATAGAACGAGAGCTGGATCGCGAACTTGGCGCGCGCCGACCGCGCCAGCTTGGTGTCGCTGGCCTCATAGCTGTAATCGCCCAGGCGTGACGGGCGCGCGGTTTTCAGAAGGAAATCGGCGTGGCCGAGGTACCGGCCGTGCTGAAACGCCGCCTGGTAGATGACGTCCGCGCCGTCCGCCATCGCCTCGCGCGTCCGTACCAGGCGCGCCGCAAGCCCGTCGCCGGCATCGCTCACGTCCACGATCCGCCGCCCGTCCCCGCGCAGGCGTTCCAGATAGGCGCGCTCGTGGTCCAGGCCTTTTTGCTGGATCAGTTCGAGCTGTTCGTCCTCTTGCGCGGCCGGCAGCGGCGATTCCAGGTTGAGCAGATCCAGGGTGGTGAGGTGCTCACACTCCAGGAAACCGACCAGGTCGGAGGCGGAAAACAAAAGGCGGTCGCCGGATTTTTGCATGGTGCGTAAGGGGGCCCGGCGAAATTGCGCAGGCCAGGAATGGCAAATGGAGATTCGGACATTATCCGGGCAAATATCCCGAGTATCCGCGGGATACTCTCAAGATTAATTCAACCCGGTTTTGTCCAAATGCACTTTCAGAATCCAGGGTGTTTCAGTAAATGGAAGCGACATGCCTGGTTTGTTCGATAAGATTATCTTCAGCGTAGATCGCGCCGGATACCCCGGCCTTGCTTGCAGTGACCGGCGCCTGGCCTTTGGTTCCCCCCGCGCCCCGGCAAGCCGGTCCGAGCCGGGCCCCGGCGCGCTCGAATGACGGGCCGCTCGCATGAAACTTCGCACACTCGATCTTCCCGATTCCCTGCTGCTACTGCTGCGCTCGGCACGCCTGGTCGTCGTACTGACCGGGTCGGGCCTGAACCCCGCCAGCCGCCTGCCCCAGAGCCGGGACGGCATGCGCGGCCTGTGGGCACGCTATGACGCGGCGGCGCTGGCGACCCAAGAAGGCTATCGAAACAATCCGTCGCTGGTGTGGGCCTGGCATGAGGAACGGCGGCGCCGGGCGCTTCTTGCCACGCCCAACGCGGCGCACCGCGCCATCGCCACGCTGGCCGGGCGCGTGCCGGGCACGTTCGTGGTGACGCAGAACGGCGACACGCTGCACGAGCGCGCGGGCAGCCCCCGCATCCTGCATCTGCAGGGTCAGTTCGACCAGCCCCGGTGTTCAGCCTGCGCCATGCCGCACACGCTGGCCGACCCGCCGGACAAGCCCGCGCGGCACGGACCCTATCCCGCACCGCCCGCCTGTCGCATTTGCGGTGGCTTGGTGCGGCCCGGCCGGCTATGGCATGGGGAGGCGCCCGGGCCGGCGGTCTGGCGCGTTGCCAAGGGACTGGCGGCCAACGCCGATCTGGTGATGACGGCGGGTACGTCGTGCCAGACGCCCGCGGCAGCCGAACTCTGCTACGAGGCCATGGCGTGCGGCGCGCAGCTTGTGCAGATCAATCCGAATCCCACTTCGCTGGACCGCCTGGCCGCCCACAGCATCAAGGGCGCGGCCGAGAAAGTGCTGCCGTTGCTGCTTGCGCGCGCCTGGCCTGACGACTGAAGGCGCCAAGGACGATGCGCGAGGAGCAGGCTAGAGGTAACGGCGCGCCAGTTCGCGGGCTTCTTCTGCGAAGCGCTCGCGAATGTTTTCGGGCTCCAGCACCTCAATCGAGGACGCGTGCCCGTGCAGCAGTTGCCACAGCATGACGGAGGGGCGCACGGTGGCGGTCAGCGTAAAACCGTCCTCGCGCTCTTCGATCATCTGGTCCGCCGACAACCAGAATTCGCGCAGCGCATGGCGTCGGCGCCGGCCGTCATCCATTACGGGCTCGGCCGCGTGGAGCCGGATCTGCGTTTCCTCGCCCGGATCGAAGTTCAGGGCTTCCTCGCGGCGCACGTAGTCCTGCAGATCGAACGTGGGGTCCAGGTCCGCCGCCTCGTCCAGCAGCCGTACCTCGGACAGCCTGTCCATCCGGAACAGAAACCGCCTGCCCGGCTGGCGCGCGCCCCAGGCCACCATGTACAGCACGCCGGCGCGGTCGACCATCCCTAGCGGCGTCATGACATACAGTCGCTCGGCGGGCGTCTTCTCTCCGAACGGCGTGTTGCGGAACGACAGTTTGCGGTTGTAGTAGAGGGCGCCGCTGACCTGCCGGTAGACCTCGGCGGGCACCGTGGGCAGCACGGTGGGATGGGTGCCGTCGATGCGCAGGATCTTGCGCGCCCATTCATGTGCGGGCCCGATCGCAGGTTGCGCGCGATGGGTTTCAAGATAACGCCACGCGCCATCGAAGGTTGTCTCCAGATCATCCAGCACGACGGCCGGCAGGTGGCGGTCGGCCACCTGCTTGAGCGCGCACATGGCCATCGCCATGTTTGCGTTCATGTGCTGGATGCGGAAGTCGGTGCGCCGGATGGTGCGATACCAGAGTTTGCCGCGCGTGGCGCCCACGCTGCCAACGCTATCCAGCTTGAGCAGCGTGCGGCGGATCTGCTTGTCGCCGGGCACCGGATTCTGCAGGGTGGCGAGCTTGTCGCGAATTTCCGCCATGCCCATGCCCATGCCCATCACCATCGCGTCGGCCTCTTCATCCTCGACATACGGCAGGATGCGCAGCAGGTTGTCGACCAGCGTCTGATTATGTCCCATGGCGGATACAGCAAATTAACCCGTTAAATAACGCAGGCATTCTATCTGCAAAATCAGCCAATAATAATTTCGTACGTCAAGATAATGCGGCCGGCGCGCCGGCACGGATAATCCGCATTATGTCGGTTGTGCGCAAAATAAAAAGGACATACGACAACCGGCCCGCCGGACGTCAATCGGCCACGATGTCGGACAGCGGAACGGGACGGCCAAACAACCAGCCTTGGCCGACCGCGGCAGGCTGGCGGGCGAGCAGGTAGCTGGCCTGCGCTTCGGTTTCGATGCCCTCGATGATGAGGCTGATGCCCAGCTCCCGGGAAATCGCGATGACGTGGTCGACGATGAGGGTGCCGGCGTCCTCGGCGCCGATGGCGCTGGTGAAGCTGCGGTCCAGCTTGATCGCGTCGGCCTGCATCTCGGCCAGGTAGTTGAGGTTGGAATGGCCCGTGCCGAAGTCGTCGATGAACACCTTGAAGCCCTTGCCGCGCAACTCCTTGACCATCGCCAGCACATGGCCGTCGGACAGCGGCGTGCCTTCGGTGATCTCCAGCGCCACATTGCCCGGCGCCAGGCCGCGCTCGCTGACTGCGTCCAACAGGAAGTTCCGGTAGCCCGCGTCTTTCAGGTCCGCCGCCGATACGTTGATGCTGATGTACAGGGCGGGATTCTCGCGCAGGCGCTCGTGCAGGTCGCGCAAGGCTTGCGAGGTCACGTGCCGGGACAGCGCGCGGCCCAGCCCCATGGCTTCGGCCAGCGGCACGAACAGGATGGGCGACACGTCGCGGCCGCGGGCGCGCCATCGCGCCAGCGCCTCGAAGCCGGCCAGTTGCCGCGTCGCGAGCTGGCGCAACGGCTGATAGTGGACCTGGATTTCGCCGCCCAGGATGGCCTTGCGCAGTTCGCTCTTGGCGCTGCCCGCGTGCTGTCTCCACAGGATGCAGAGCCCCCCCAGGAAGGCGAGGACCAGGGCGCCGACCACGGACAGCACCATCGCGGGAAACTGGAACCAGGCGTCGGACCGCAGCCGCGACACGACGCAGAGGTCCGGGCCGCCCTCCGGCGCGCAGAGGGAGGCCC
>DALZRX010000194.1:0-7373 GCA_032015805.1 Achromobacter sp. | reverse complement strand
CACGCGCGGCCACGGCGCCCCGTGTGCAAGTTCGTTGGTGGCCAGGACGAGAAGCCCCAGCGCCATGGCGCACAGCAGCGCCGCGATGCCGTCGAATCCGTGGCCCGAGCGTGTGGTGTCGGGCAACCCGCGCAGGGCCAGCACCGCGGCCAGGATGCCGATGGGGAAATTGACCAGGAACAGCCAGTGCCACGACCCCAGCAGCAGGATGGCCGACGCCACGGTCGGCCCGCCGGCAAACGACAGTCCAACGACCATGGCGTTCAGGCCCAGGCCGCGGCCCAGCATGTGCGAGGGATAGATGAACCGCAGCAGTGCGCCGTTCACGCTCATCACCCCTGCCGCGCCCAGCCCTTGCAGGATACGGGTGGCCACCAGTACGGGCAGGGACGGCGCCAGGCCGCTCGCCAGCGACGCCAGCGTGAACACGGCAAGTCCGACGATGTAGACCCGCCGGTGCCCGAGGATCTCGCCCAGTGCCGCCGCCGGCAGCAGCCCGGCCACCATCGCGAGCTGGTAGCCGCTGATCACCCAGATGGATCCCGCCTCGCTGGCCTGCAGGTCGCGGGCGATGGTCGGCAACGCGGTATTGGCGATGGCCGTGTCCAGGCTGGCCATGCAGACCGCCAGCATGACGGCCACCAGTGCGCCCAGGCGTTCGGCGGCGGGCAGGCCGACGCCGGCCGGATAGACGGTGCTGCGGGAGAACGAGAGCATGAATGGGCTGCGCTGCGAGGGCGTGCCGGACGGAGCGTCCGGAACAGTAGGGTCTGATTCTAATGCGGCGACGGACTTGGCCGGCTCGGCGGATCGGCGTTTTGCGACCGGCGCGGCCGGGCTCGCACGCCGGACGCCAAAGATTATTCACGCAGTGCGTCCGCCGCGCGCCGGTAAATATATGACGGGGCGGGGGATTATCCGATCGGATAATCGCGGTGGAATTGTCACTGCGTGAAACGACGCACGGAATTAATTCACAACAATATGTACGGCGAAAAATCAGTATTCGTGCATAGGTAAAGCATCGGACATCCTGCATGTTTCCGCGCCGCAAAAGTTAATAATCGTAATAAATAAGGGGTCAATACGAAACTATTTGGTGCCGCATTTGAAAGTTTGGACGTAGGATTAATCCCAGCAGGATTGATGGTGCAACCGAATACCTGGAGGCATTCCTCATGACACGCCCGACCTTGCGCGTAGCGACCTTGTGTTTGTTTATCGGTGGTGCGGCGCCCGGCATTGCGCTCGCCCAGACTGCCACCGCCAACTTCAACGTGACGCTCACCATTGCGGCCAACTGCGTCATTTCCGCGACCGATCTCAATTTCGGCAGCCAAGGCGTGCTGAATACCGCGGTGACCGGCAATACCAATCTTTCCGTCACATGCAGCAATACCACCCCCTATACCGTCGGCCTGAATGCGGGCACGGGCACGGGGTCCACGGAAGCGCAGCGTTTCCTGAGCGGCTCCGGCGCCAATACCGCCACCGTCGCGTATCAGCTCTACAAGCCGGGCAGCCAGACGGTGGTGTGGGGCGATGCCGACGTGGCCTCCCGCGTGGGCGGCACCGGCACGGGGGCCGCCACGCCCATCCAGGTCAATGGCGTCGTGCCCGCGCAGACCACGCCCGCTCCCGGCACGTACTCATCCACGGTCACCGCCACGGTCTACTTCTAGGGGGCCGCCCGATGCGGACTTTTTTTCGGGCGCTGCTCGCCGCCTGTCTGACAGGTTGCGGCGGCGCGGCGATGGCTGCTGCCCTGCAGATCTCCCCGGTGCTGGTCGAGCTTGCGCCCACGCAAGGCGCCAGCGGCATCATGCTGCGCAATCCCGGCAGCACGCCGATATACGGGCAGGTGCGCATCTATGGCTGGGAGCAGGCGGACGGCGAGGACGTGCTGTCGCCGACTGAGGATATCCAGGCCAGCCCCCCGATCATCCAGGTGCCGCCGGGGGGCGAACAGCTTGTGCGGCTGGTGCGCGTGTCCAAGGACGCGCCACCGCTGCAGCAGGGTTTCCGGCTGGTCATCGACGAGATTCCCGACCCGTCCACTCCCGGGGTCAACGGCGTGGTGCTGCGCCTGCGCTATTCGGTGCCGGTGTTCGTGGCGGGGCAGACGCCATCGCCCGAGCCGGAACTGGCCTGGCGCGTGGAGCGCTCGGGCGCGGAATGGGTGGTGCGCGTATCCAACAGCGGAAGCCGCTATGCGCAGGTGGCCGCGCTGCAGCTTCTGAACGCGGCGGGCAGGCCCGTCGGGGAACTGGAAGGACTGCTGGGCTACGCGCTGGCCAATCGGGCGCGCCAGTGGAGCATCCCCGCCAAGCAGGGCGCGGCCGGGCCGCTAAAGATCAGGGCCATGGTCAACGGCGACATGGTCACCGTCAGCCCGCGCTGACAGATGACCGCGCTCCGGCGTCCCTGAAGGCCAGCCGGCAACCACGGAAAGGCAGTCTATGGCATTGCGCGCTACCCGTTACTGCGGGCAACGCGCCTTGGGTATCGCACTCTTCCTGCTGGGTGCGCCGGCCCTGGGGGCGGACACGCCCGATCAACTGGTCTCGTTCGGCAGCATTGCCGAGCGCGACGTGTTCCTGGAGGTCAGCATCAACGGCGTCAATACATCCCAGTTGCTGCGCTTTCGCGACTCGCACGGACGCCTGTCCGTCAGCGGCGCCGCGCTGCGCTCGATCGGCGTGGATCTGGCCGCGATCGGCATGCCCACCACGCGCGAGGTCAGCCTTGATGCTGTCGCCGGGCTGCGTTATGTGTACAACCCCGCGGCGCAGACGGTGGATCTGGTGCTGCCCGACAGCCTGCGCATGCCGTACGAAGTGAATACCCGCGGCCTGCCGGCCACGCCGCTGGCAACCGCCGGGCGGGGCGTGGTGCTGAACTACGACGCCTACGCGCAGAACGACTACGGCTACGGGTTGTCGCTGTATTCCGAACAACGCTACTTCGATTCGAATGGCGTATTCAGCAATTCGGGCACGGCCTACCTCGGCGGGCGCGGCGACGAATACGTGCGCTATGACACGTACTGGACGCACTCCGACCAGGAAACCCTGCGCACGCTGCGCCTGGGCGACACGATCACGTCGTCGCTCAACTGGTCCCGTTCGGTGCGCGTGGCCGGCGTCCAATGGGGTCGGAATTTCGCGCTGCGGCCGGACCTGGTGACCTTTCCGGTGTCGTCGCTGAGCGCCTCTTCGGTCGTGCCTTCTTCGGTGTCCCTGTACATCAATGGCGTGCAGCAATACACGGGCAACGTGCCGCCGGGGCCGTTCGTCGTGAATCAGATCCCGGGCATCACCGGCGCGGGACAGGCCACGCTGATCACGCGCGACGCGCTGGGACGCACCGTCAGCACGTCGGTGCCGCTTTACGTCGACCCGCGGATGCTGGCGGCCGGGTTGTCGAGCTGGTCCGTGGAGGCGGGCTTCGTGCGCCGCCAGTTCAGCGTGCGCTCGTTCGACTACGACAGCAAGCCGGTGCTGACCGCGTCAGGGCGCTATGGCTACAGCGACAACCTCACCGTCGAGGCGCACACGGAGGCGGGTCCGGGGCTGTATAACGCGGGCGCGGGCGCAATGGTCAAGATAGGGCAGCTTGGCGTGTTGAGCGGCTCGTTGTCGGGCAGCGCGGGCGACTTCAGCGGCGGCCAGGTAAGCCTGGGCTACCAGTACGTCCGGCCGGAGTTCAGCGTGGACACGCAGGCCACGCGTCTGATCGGCGACTACGGCGACCTGGGTTCGCGGCAGGACGCGCCGGTGCCGCGCCAGACCGAGCGGGTGACGGTGTCGATGCCGCTGGGCCGCTCGCAGAGCGTGGCGTTGAGTTATATCGGCTATCGCATGCCGGACGTGCCCATGGCAAAGCTGGGCTCGGCGTCTTACACGGCCAATCTGCACAGCCGCGTGGTGCTCACCCTGAGCGCCTACAAGGACTTCTCGCAATCGAATTCGGAAGGCGTGTTCCTGGGCCTGTCGTTGATGCTGGGCGACCGGGCGCAGGCCGGCGTGTCCGTCGGCCGGCAGGGCGGCGAGGACACCTACAGCGTCAGCGCGCAAAGCAGCGTGCCCTATGAAGGCGGCTGGGGCTGGGCGGTGCAGAACGGCCGCAACGGCGGCATGCAACTGAACCAGGGCCAGTTGCAGTATCTGGGCCAGTACGGGCTGATCAGCGGACTGGTGCAGGATTACGGCGGTCAGACGCAGGCCGCGGTGCAGGCGTCGGGATCGCTCGTGTTGATGGACGGCACCGTGATCCCGTCGCGCCGCATCAACGACAGCTTTGCCCTGGTCTCCACGGACGGCACGCCCGACGTCGCGGTGCTGCACGAGAACCGCAGACTGGGCAGGACGAACGGCAGCGGCCATCTGCTGGTGCCGGACCTGAACGCTTACCAGACCAATCGCATCTCCATCGATCCCGAGGACCTGCCGGTGGATGTGCGTCTGGACTCGACGCGCGCCGTCGTCGTGCCGCAGTCGGGCGCCGGCGTGCTGACCACGTTCCAGGTGGAGAAATACGACGCCGCGTCGGTCATCCTGACCACGCCTGACGGCGCCTTCGTGCCGGTCGGGGCGGAGGTGGCCCACATCGAGAGCGGCAAGCGTTCCGTGGTGGGATACGACGGCCTGACCTTCGTGGAAGACGTCGCGGCGACGAACCGATTGCGGGTCCGGGGCGGGGGCGTATCGTGCGAGGCCGAGTTCGACTACACGCATTCGGAGGCCGAGCCGCTGCCTACGCTGGGTCCTGTCGTATGCATCCCGTTGACGCGAGGGCAGCCATGAGAATCGCACCGTTGCTTGCGGCGCTGGCGCTGTGCGCGGGATATGC
The DNA here is from genome assembly GCA_032015805.1 of Achromobacter sp. Taxonomy (GTDB): domain Bacteria; phylum Pseudomonadota; class Gammaproteobacteria; order Burkholderiales; family Burkholderiaceae_B; genus Achromobacter. The sequence goes on along the minus strand of DALZRX010000194.1, from coordinate 2,522 downwards.
GGATTCGGCGCAGGCAAGCAGTTGCACGCTGTCCTCCGGCACGACCAGCACGCTGAATTTCGGCACGGTCAATCCCCTGCTGCCCGGCGACACGGTGGCGGACGGGCAGATCGCGGTGACCTGCAACTTCACGTTGCTGGCGATCGGCGCGCGGCTGTGCTTCAGCCTGGGCGTGGGCAACACCAGCCCGTCGATTGCGGCACGCGCCATGGGCGCTGGCACGAACCGGATGAATTACAACCTGTACACGGATGCGTCGCGCACGCAGGTGTGGGGTGCGGCGACGGCCGGACAGCCGACGTCCATGACGCTCACGGGCCCGTTGCTGGGCGGGGGCAACGTGTCGACCACGTTCAGGTTCTACGGCAAGTTGCCCGGCGGGCAATCAACGGTGCGAACGGTCGGCAACGCCAACACGCAGTACAGCGAAACCTACGCGACGACCGGCCGCCTCGACGTGCTGTTCGGCCTGCTTTCCGGACTGTCGAACTGCCCGCTGGCCTCGCCCTCCCAGCGCATCACGATTCCGCTGGTCGTTCAATCGACAGTGCAGAAGAATTGCACCATCAGCGCGACGGACATGGCGTTTCCCGCCCGGGGCGTGCTGAATGCCGCGGTCGCGGCCAACAGCCAGATCACCGTCCGGTGCACCAACGCCAACGCGTTCTCGGTCGCCCTCAACGGCGGATCGGTGGGCGGCAACGTGCTGGCGCGCAAGATGAAGCACACGACCGCCGCCGATACCGTCGACTACCAGCTCTTCCAGGATTCGGCCTACGCGACCGTCTGGGGCGATGCCTCGGGCGGCGCGCCCAGGGCGGGCGTGGGAACGGGCGCCAACCAGACGTTTACGGTTTATGGTCGTGTACCCGTGCAGCCGACGCCCCGGCCGGGCACGTACCGCGATGTCATCACCGCGACCGTCACGTTCTGAAGTGTTGGGACTCGTGTTGCGCCGGCGTCAGGACTCCACGGGCGCCGGCCGCGGCTTGACCGGCCAGAACAGCGCCGCCGGGCGCCGCAGGATGCGGCGCCGTACGCCGGCGGTCAGCGACACGCGATCGTCGCGCCGCATCTCGCGCGAGGCCAGCGCGACGTTGAAGGCCAGCGCGAAACTCACGATGACGTTCAGCGCGCCCGTCGCCGCGGTGCCGGCCACGGCCATCCAGAAAAGCTGCGTGTGGACGAGTTCCCAGCCCAGCGTGGCAAGCGCGGCCGCGATCTGGCCGGCGCTGAGCGACACGTGCCGAACTTCCAGCGTCGATCCCAGCGCGTCCACGATGGCGGGGAGAAAGCCCAGCATCAGGCCCAGTGAGACGTTGGCGGCGATCTGCGAGACGTTGCGTTGCCAGAAGCCCGCCCAGCGCACCGCGCCGCGTGCCCCGATAAGCCGCCGGGTGCGCCGGCCGTACGCCATCACGTCGTGCACGCGGTGCAGCGCGAACCAGTTGTCGGCCCAGCCCGCGATCAGGCTGGAGAGCCAGATCAACGCGCCGGTCACTGCGGCATAGAGGGGCGTGGGCCCCCAGAAAGTCAGCGACTGCAGCGTGTCCCGCGCCTTGTCGGCATCGATGAGCGGCTGCTCCAGCCAGCGCATGGCCAGCCATTGGATCGCCCAGGCCAGCGGGAACACCACGGCCAGGTTGCCCGCGATCGCGGCGGCATTCGAACGCAACATCGCCAGCGTATCGTCGACGAAAGCCTCGCGTCCGTCGGGCGTGTAGGCCGCGTCCAGCCGTCGGGCGAGCGCGGGTCCCGTCATGGCCGGCTGCTTGGTGGCCAGCGTGAAGTGCGCGAACTGGATCACGAGAAAGCTGCCGGCGTAGTTCAATGCGTTGAAAAGGCCTTCAACGAATTTGTCCACGTGCAGCGAGGTGATGATGAATTTCACGTAGACCGTAAAGGCCACGACGAAGCCGCCGCCCAGCGATGCCTTGAGCATGTCCAGGTATTCCAGCGTGTCGCGGGCGATGTAGTGTTCGCCGGTCTCGGCGCTGCGGTCCATCACGCGCCGCGCCAGTTGCACGAGCGACGAGGCCGCCAGATGGCGGATGCTGCCGCGCGCCAGCGTGCAGCGGATCAGCTCGGCAATCAGGTGCGCGTACTTGTGGCGCTGCGTGGGGTCGATCCAGACGCCCAGCAGCAACTCGATGCGCGCCAGGCGCAGTTTCATGCTTTCGATCTGGTAGACCACGTCGACCGCCACGCCATTGCGCTTGAGTTCCTCGTACACGGCGTCCCCGGCGGCGCGGCACGCGTCCAGCAAGGCGCGCAGCACGTTCAGCCGCTGGCCGACGACCTCGCGCGGCGTGTCTGGCGTGCTGTCGAAAAGCGCAGCCGCCGCCTCCTCCAGGGTGAAGAACGGCGACTCCTCCACGCGGCCCGGCAGACGCGATCGGATGTCCTGGCTCAACCCCACGGCACGCACCTGGCTGACGAGCACCTGCATGCTGCTGGTCAGTGCGCGTTCCAGCCGCCGGGCCAGCGCATGCGGCGCCGTGGCGGCCACGGCGTTGGCTTGC
>DALZRX010000193.1:0-7383 GCA_032015805.1 Achromobacter sp. | reverse complement strand
GCCAGCGTAGCGCGGGCGCGGCGTCCGCCACACGAAAGAAGGCGTCGGAGAGCGGACCCGGCGTGCGCAACGAACTGCCTTCATAAAGATCGCGCGAGAAGAAAGCCACATCAATGCGCCCGGGATCCGCGTCTTCGACCCGATGGCGTTGCAAGCCCACGCCGGCCGCCTGCGCCAGGGCGTCCAGGCGCGGGCCGTGCGCGGCATCGACCTTCGCCGACAGCAGCAGGCCCAGCGCTGGGGACGCGTTGCTCATCGCACGACCTGCCAGCGGTCGCGTTCGCCGGGATAGACCACGCCGTATTCGGCGAGGGCGGCGTCGTCGAACCGGAAGGCGAGGCCCGGCTCCGTGGGCACCAGCAGGTTGCCGTCCTCGGCCTGCAGTTGGCGGTCGATGAGGCGGCGGAAGTTGACGATGTGATCGTCCGGCATCCATTCGACGTAGGTCGCGTTGGGCGCGCTGGCGGCCAGGTGGATGTGCACGTCGTGCCACGCGTGCGGCGCGACGGTGATGCCGTGGCTGTCCGCCGTGGCCGCGATGCGGCGCCATTCCGTGATGCCGCCGCACACGGTCGCATCGGTCTGGAGAATGGTGGTGGCGCCGCTGGCGATCAGGTCCTTGAAGCGCCAGCGGCCGGCTTCGACCTCGCCGGTGGCGACCGTGACCGGCGTGGCGCGGGCCAGCCGCACGTGGTTGTCGATGTCGTCGGGCGAGAACGGCTCTTCGATCCAGAAGGGATGGTAAGGCTCGAACGCGCGCATGTATTCCAGCGCGGTGGGCAAGTCGCGCCACGCGTTGTTGGCGTCCAGCATCAGGCGCACGTCGTCGCCGATGGCCTCGCGCACGGCGGCGATGCGCTTGCGTTCGCCGGCAACGCTTTCCAGCCCGACCTTCATCTTGACCGCGCGAAAGCCTTCTTTGACATGCTGCGCCATCTCGGCGGCAAGCTTGTCCGGCGTCTTGCCGGGCTGGTAGTAGCCACCGCTGGCGTAGGCCGGCACGCGGTCCTTCACGGTGGCGCCCAGGTACTGGTAGAGCGGCACGCCGGCGCTGCGCGCGTTCAAGTCCCACAGGGCCGTGTCGATGGCGGACAGCGCGCGCATCACGCCGCCGGCGCGGCCCAGCAGCAGCGCCTCCTGGTACAGCTCGGCCCACAGGCCTTCGACGCGCAGGGATTCCTGGCCGACCAGCCGGGGCGCCAGCAGGTCAGTCACCGCCACGGACAAGAGGCGCCCCGCGCTGTTCACGGCATAGCAGTAGCCCAGGCCCTCCTGGCCATCCGTCGAGCGGACGCGCACCAGGCAGTATTCGCGCGCCTTGACCTGGCGCGTGGAAAACGTGACCGGGTTGGCAAGCGGCACGCGGGCGATGCAGACAGAGACGGATTCGATGGTAGGCATATGCGTTGATGCTCCGGGTTGATTGAATCAATCGAACTTGATGTTGCTTTGCTTGATGACGCCAGCCCATTTCACTTTCTCGCTGTCGATCAATTGCTGGAACTGCGCGGGCGACTCATCCAGCGGCTTCAGGCCCATTTCATCCAGGCGGGCCTGCATGTCGGGCTGGCTGACCACGCGCGAGATCTCCTTGTGCAGAAACTCGACGACCTGCGGCGGCGTGCCGGCGGGCGCGATGATGCCGAACCACACGTTGGCCTCGTAGCCGGGCACGCCGGACTCGGCCAGGGTGGGGACGTTGGGCAGTTGCGGCAGGCGCTCCTTGGACGTCACGGCCAGCGCCTTCAGCTTGTTCTGCTTGATGAACGGCAGGCTCTGCGTGGGCGTGGCGAAGATCAGCGGAATCAATCCGGCGATCAGGTCGGTCTGGGCGGGCGCGCCGCCCTTGTAGGGAATGTGGTTCATCCGGATGCCGGCCATCTGGTCCAGGAGTTCCAGCGAGATGTGCTGCGTGGAGCCCTGGCCCGGCGTGCCGAAGTCGATGCCGCGTTCCTGCTTCTTGGCCAGCGTGATCAGGTCTTTCGTCGTGTTGGGCTCGAACTTGGGGTTGGCGACCAGCACGAACGGCGTGTCGGCGATCAGCGATACGGGCGCGAAGTCCTTGAGCGTGTAGGTGAGGTTGGGGTACAGCAGCGTGTTGGTCACGTGCGAAGAGATCACCAGCATCAGGGTGTAGCCGTCGGCGGGCGAACGCTTGAGTTCACCGGTGGCGATGGTGCTGTTCGCGCCGGGCTTGTTCTCGACGATCATGGGCTGCGGCCAGGACTTGGACAGCTCGGCGGCCACCAGGCGGGCGACCGTGTCGTTGGAGCCGCCCGGCGCCATGCCCACCATCAGCCGCACGGGCTTGGCGGGATAGGTGTCGGCGAACGCCAGCGGCGTGGCAACGGCGAGGGCGGCGGACAGGCAGCCGCCAGCGAGAACATGGGCGAGGCGCTTCATGGGGTTGTCTCCTTGGATTGTTCTGCTGTTGTGAACCCATGATAGACAGCGCGTCTCAGTCGATGAATGAATAATTTAGATAAGAGAATCGAGGAAATCGATTAATCCATTGGCGCGAAAGGGCGTGCGGCAGCGCGCGTGGCGTGATTGCCGACGCGTCCGCAGACAGGCATTGTGGGAAAGTCGTCAGTCCAGCGTGCGGGCCAGCGCCTGCACGGAGGGCTGCAGATGTTCGCGCAGCAGCGAAAGAAAAGCCTGCGCCGCCAGCGAATCGGTGGCATCGCGCCGCCGCGCCAGGCAGATGTCGCGTTCGTTGATGGGCAGGGTCAGGGGCACGGCCTTCAGACCGGCCAGCCGGAACTGGAAGAGCGCCAGCGTTGGCGCGATGGTGACGCCGAGTCCCGCGGCGATGAAGCCGGCCGCCGTCGACAGGCTGTTGACCTGATGCGAGCGCAGCCACTGCCGCGGATAGATGGCCGCGTCCAGATGCTGGCGAATGCTGCTGTTGCTTTCGAATCCGATGATGGGATAGTCCAGCACGTCCTGCACCGACAGGCGCCGCCGCGTGGCGAGCGGATGCGTGGCGGGGCAGATGAAGTGGAAGGTGTCGCGCGCCAGCACCTCGATGTCGAGATCGGTGCTGGGATAGGCCGCGGCGCACAGCGCGAAGTCCACCTGCCGATTGCGGACCATGTCGATGCACACGGTGCTGGCCACGTCCTGCACCTGCACGCTGATGCCGGGATAGTCCGCACCGAAGCGCGCGATGAGGCCGGGCAGGATGCCCGATGAGATGGAGGGCAGCGCCGCCAACGCGACGCGTCCCTTGCGCCGCTCTACGTGGTCGCGCATTTCGGCCAGGGCACGTTCCGTCTCTGGCAGCAGATGGGCGACGATGGTCTGGAAGGCCTCGCCCTCGGCCGTCAGCTCGACGTTGCGCGTGCTGCGCGAAAAGAGCTTCACGCCCAGGTCGCTTTCCAGGTTGGAAATCAGGGCGCTGAACGCGCTCTGCGTCAGGCAGCAGTGTTCGGCCGCGCGCGTGAAACTGCGCAATGCCGCCAGGGCCGTGAAGGCCTTCATGTGGCGTAGCGAAAGATTCATGCGGCGATCCCCCGCTGCCAAGGACTAGAAACAATACAGCGCCGCGGGATTGGCCGCCAGCACCTGATGCTTCAGCGCGGCATCCGGCATCCAGGCTTCGATCTCGCGCAACAGGCGCGCGGTGGGAACGTCGCGGTAGGCGCTGACCTCGGTGGGCCGCTTGCCCGGCTCGCGATTGGTGTGCGGCCAATCGCTGGCCCACAGCGCGCGCTCGGGGTTGCGGCCAATGAAGGCCTGGGCCAGCGCGGCGACGCGGGCGGCCTGGCCCGCGTCATCGGGGTTCGCGCAGAGGCGGTAGGACGCCGACAGCTTGACGTAGGCCGCGCCGTCGCCGACCAGATCCAGCACCTGCCGGACGCGCGGATCGTCCAGCGGGACGTCGGCGGGGATCATCGCGAAGTGGTCCAGCACCACGGGCACCTGCAAGCGGGCCAGGGCCGGGGCGGCGCTGGCGATGGCGTCGAACGAGGCGTAGACCTGGATATGCCAGCCTTGCCCGGCTAGACGGCCGGCCCAGGCCGACAGCGCGCGGCTGACGGCGGCCGCGTCGCTGGCGCCCGTGCTTTCCAGGTTGACGCGCAGGCCGCGCACCCCCGCATCGTGCAGGCGCGCGAGTTCAGCGTCGGGGACATCGTCGTCGGCCACGGCCACGCCGCGTGCCGCGCCGTCCAGCGCCAGCAGGCTGTCGATGAGCAGGCGGTTGTCGTCGCCGTAGATGCTGGGCTGCACGATTACGGCATGGGCCAGGCCCGTCCGTTGAAGGTGCGTGCGCAGCGATTCGGCCGACGCCTGGCCGGGCGTGTAGTGCCGGTCCGGCAGCATGGGGTAGGCGTCCTGCGGCGCCACCACGTGCACATGGCAGTCGCAGGCATCCGGGGGAAGCGGCGCCGCAGCCATGGTCAGCGCGCCTGCAGACGGGCCACGAAGGCTGCGCCGGCTTCGCGCGTGCCCAGTTTGCCGCCCACGTCGCGCGTGCATTCCTGTGCCAGGATGGTGTCGGCGATGGTGGCCTCGATGGCGGCCGCGGCCTGCAGGAATGCCGGGTTGCCGGTCTTCTGACCGTGCCAGTTCAGCAGCATGGCGCCCGACAGGATCAGCGAGATCGGGTTGGCGATGTTCTGGCCGGCGATGTCGGGCGCGGAGCCGTGCGCGGCCTGTCCCATGGCGTAGTCGCGGCCGGCGTTCAGCGAACCGCCCAGTCCCAGGCTGCCCGACAGTTCAGCGGTCAGGTCGGACAGGATGTCGCCGAACATGTTGGTGGTGACGACGACGTCGTAGCGCTGTGGTGCGCGCACCACGTGCGCCATCATGGCGTCGACGATCACGTCGTCCACGCGCACGTCGGGGAATTCCTGCGCGACCTGGCGGCACACGTCCAGGAACATGCCGTCGCCCAGCTTGAGCACGTTGGCCTTGTGCACCATCGTGACATGCTTGTTGCGCGTCATGGCCAGCTCGAAGGCCGTGCGGGCGATGCGCTCGCAGCACGGGCGCGTGATGCGGCGCAGCGACACGACGACGTCGGGCGTGATCAGCATCTCGCTTCCGCCGGACTCCACATTGCGGTCTGCGTAGAAGCCTTCGGTGTTTTCACGCACCACCACCAGATCGAACTCGCCCAGGCGCGCCTGCATGCCGGGATAGGTGCGGGCGGGGCGGATGTTGGCGTGCAGATCGAGCTTCTTGCGGAAGTACATCGACGGGTTGATCTCGCCGCGTGCCTCGTCCTTGAAGTCGTAGGTGGCCATGGGGCCGAGCATGAGGCCGTCGGCCGCCTTGACCTTCTCGAGCAAAGCGGGCGTGACCGTGGCGCCGTGCTGCTTCAGGCTGTCGTGGCCGGCAATGTCGTGGTCGAACTGCAGGTTCAGGCCGAAGCGGCTCGACGCGGCTTCAAGCACGTCGACGGCAACTGCCATGGTTTCGGGGCCGATGCCGTCGCCGGGGAGTACAACGATTTTCATGGAGCGTTTTCCTGTTGGATGAGCGGCCGGGCTTAATCGACCTGGACCCCGGTGGTTTGCACCAGGTTCTGATATTTGGCGGCTTCGCCGCGCACGAAAGCGGTGAATTCCTGCGAGGTATTCGGGCGCACCGCGGCGCCGTCGCCTTCGAGCCGCGATTTGATCGCCGGCTCGGCCAGGATGGCATTGAGCTTGGCGTTCAGTTGCTCGACCACCGCGGCGGGTGTCTGCGCGGGTGCGAAGAACCCGCCCCACAGGCTGAATTGGAAATCCGGCACGGCGGCCTCGCTGATCGTCGGAACCTTGGGCAGGATGCCCAGGCGTTCCTTCGAGGATACCGCCAGCGCGCGCAACCGGCCGCTGTTGATGTGCGGCATGACGGCGGAGGCGCTGGAAAAGAAGAAGTCGACGTGGCCGCCCAGCAGGTCGGACATCGCCTGGCCCGCGCCCTTGTACGGCGCATGGATCATGCGCGTCTGCGTGCCCAGCGCCAGCGCGGCGGCTGCCAGATGTCCCGGCGTGGCGGTGCCGGACGACGCGTAGGCCAGGGCGTCCGGCTTGGCGCGCGCGGCGGCGATCAGTGCGGCCAAGTCCGCATAGGGCGACTTTTCCGGCACAGCCAGCACCAGGGGGGAATCGCCGACCAGGATCACCGGCGCGAACTCGCGCAGCGGGTCGTAACCCAGCGATTTCATGGCGTAGGGATTGACGGCGATTTCACCGGTCTGCCCCAGCAGCAGCGTGTAGCCGTCGGCGGGGGCGCGCAGCACGATGCGCGAACCAACCGCGCCCGACGCGCCGGGGCGATTCTCGACGATGAAGGTCTGCTTGAACTCCGTGCCCAGGCGCTCGGCCAGGATGCGGGCGAAGACATCGCCCTGGCCGCCGGGCGCGTAGGGCACGATGATCGTCACCGGCTTGGACGGGTACGCGTCCGTGGCGCGCGCCGCGCCGGCAAGCGTCAATGCCACGCCAGCCGCCGCGCCTTGCAGCAGGCGCCGGCGGAAGGGACTCGCGAGTTGAAAGTTGTGGTGCATGCTGTCTCCTTGGTGTTCGCGCATCCGGCAGGTCAATCCAGCGCCATGCCGGACTTCTTGACCACGCCTTGCCACATCTCCAGTTCGGCGGCCAGGGCCTTGCCGAAGTCATCCGGCGAGCCGCTGATCGCCTGCGCACCTTCGTGCTTGAGGCGGTCGGCCACCAGCTTGTCGGCGGCGGCATCGTTGATGGCCTGATTCAGCTTGCCGACGACTTCGGTTGGCGTGCCGGCGGGGGCCAGGACGCCCCACCACGTCGTGATGTCGAAGTCGGCCACACCCGCTTCGGTCACGGTGGGAACGTCGGGGAACAGCGGCGAGCGGCTCTTGCCGGTGACCGCCAGGAGGTCCACGCGCTGATCGCGCACCTGGGAAAGGATGGTGGGGACGGTGGCGAAGAACACCTGGACGCGTCCGGCCAGCAGATCCACCGTGGCTGGGCCGCTGCCCTTGTACGGCACATGCGTCATCGCCGCGCCGGTCTTCTGCTTGAAGAGTTCGCCGGCCAGGTGGTTGATGCTGCCGTTGCCGGCAGAGCAGAAGTTCAGGTCGGCGTCCGGCTTGGCTGCGAGCTGGCGCAGGTCGGCGACGGACTTGAGCTTCAGGTCCTTGGCCGTGACGACAAAGAGCGGACCGCGGCCCAGCATCGCGATGGGCGCAAAGGATTTGCGCACGTCATAGGTGGTGCTGATGCCGGCGGCGGCGTTGGTCACGAAGGTCGAGGTCGCAAACAGCAGCGTGTAGCCATCGGGCCGCGCGTTGGCGACCAGCGCGGCGCCGATGGAGCCGCCACCGCCGCCGCGGTTCTCGACGACCACCGACTGGCCCAGCTTGTCCGCCAGCGTGCGCGCCATGTCGCGCGCGATGCTGTCGGTGCCGCC
>DALZRX010000192.1:0-7408 GCA_032015805.1 Achromobacter sp. | reverse complement strand
ACTGTCTGAGCTGCGAAGGAGCGAGACTATAGCATAGAAAATTGCGCTGTCATGCTGGTGTCGCAAATTAACGCTGGGTGGGTGGCAATTGAAGCCCCCCCGCCTTGTGGCGCGCCGCGAACGCCATTGATGAAGGGGAGGCTTCTATATATGGAGGCCGGGACCTGACACAGGTGCGGGCCGATGCGAAAAAGAGGTGACGGGCTCGGCAGATCGCCCTCTCCCTTATATAGCGCGGCCTTGTACGACAAACGTGGTTGTCCGCTTCGAAACCGTTTGCACCGGCGCTCTCCCCGCACCTATATATAGGTGAATCAGAAGGCGGCGACGCTCGCCCCTGCTATAGGTGAACCGGAAAGCGGCAACTTTCGCCCCCGCGACCGGTGGGGCCGGCACTACCAGCGGATGAAATCCACGTTACGCAGGCGCGTGAGTTCTCGCCGTACGCTGGCTTCGTTGATCAGCCATTGAGGCGCGCCCACGTCGCTGAGCATGTGCGGCTCCATGTCCTGCGCGATATTGCGCATCCGCGCCGCGTTGCGGTGGGCGCAATAGGCGTGCCAGAGGCGAGCGACGAAGCTGCGGTCGGGCGCCTGGGCGCTTTCAAGTGCGGCAGCAGGTTCAGGGGCTGACGGCGTGGATCTGCGGGGTGCGCCGATCATTGGCGAAGGCGTCATTAAGGGATGCGCAGTCATAACGGGCTCCTTGTGTTCCGTTTTGGTAAGAGTATTCGCCCAATTACTGGCTGAAAATCCAATTGTTTTGGCCGGATCGGTAAGCTACGATGACCAGACGTTTTCCTTTAGGTGCCCGCCATGCGACTGCCGATGAATACCCTTCCCGCCTTTCGCGTGGTGGCGGAACTGCAGAACCTGCGCGCCGCCGCCGAGCGGCTGCATCTGACACATAGCGCGGTCAGCCAGCAGATCAAGGTTTTGGAAGCGCAAATCGGTTTTCCGCTATTCGAGCGCAGCGGTCGCGGCATCGTGCTGAATTCGGCCGGCGCCGCGCTGCTTTGCAGCGTGCAGGGCGCCATGGCGTTACTCGATGAAGGCCTTTTGGCGGCTAGCGCCGCCGCGAACGGTAGCGAACAACAGCTACGTGTGTCCGTCCTGCCGTCATTCGCGCAGCGCTGGCTGTTGCCGCGCATGTCGCGTTGGCGCGCGCGCCATCCCGGGCTGGCGTTGGAAATTGAGACGTCCCAGAACGTGGTCGACCTGCTACGGGACGGATTTCATGCCGCGCTGCGGATCGGGCAAGGGCCGTGGGCCGGCGTGGAATCGGAGCCGCTCTTTGACGTGCCGTTGCCGCTCATCGTGCTAGCTTCTCCCGAGACGATGGCCGCCCTGCCAGACAATTCGCCGGAGACGCTGGCGCGCCAACCGCTCCTCGGCGAACGCGAGCTGTGGCGGCATTGGTTCGCGGCGGCCGGGTATCCCACGCCGGTCACGCCCGTGGCTTCTTTCAACGATGCCGGAATGATGCTGCAAGCTGCCGAACAGGGATTGGGCATCACACTCGGCCGCGAATTACTGGCGGCGGATGCCCTGTGCGCGGGGCGGCTTGTGCAGGTGTCGCCGGTGCGAGTGCATTACGAACTGGCGCAGACCTACCACCTGGTGTATCGGCCGAGTCTGCGGGACTGGGCGCCGCTAGCCGCTTTCAAGCAATGGCTGCGCGACGAACTGGAAATGTCTCGCCGGACGCTGGTGACGTCGAAGCCGGAGGACGATGAGTAGGCGAAAAAAAAGGTAAAGCAGCACGCAGCAAGCTTTACCTTGACCAAAACGCGGCGCCCGGCAGAACACTGCCTTCACCAGCCTGGTTTCGCTTCGCTCGACAACCAGGCGGACGCCGCGGCGGCGGCAGTCAATCTTCAATGCTGCATCAGGCCGCCTTGCGCGCCGATGCAGCGGAGGGCTGCATCGAATCCGTTTCATTGAACCGCTGATGCCACGAGAACGCTTCTTCCAGCAGATGCGGCGTCTGGCCGCCCCGTTCGCAGGCGCGGTCAAAATAGTCTTGCAGGGCGTCCCGGTATGACGGGTGCACGCAGTTCTGAATGATGGCGCGCGCGCGTTCGCGCGGCGCCAGGCCACGCAGGTCGGCCAAGCCGCATTCCGTGACCAGCACATCGACGTCGTGTTCCGTGTGGTCGACATGGGGCACCATCGGCACGACGCTGGAGATGTCGCCCCCCTTGGCTATGGACTTCGACACGAAAATCGCAAGATGGGCATTGCGGGCGAAGTCGCCGGAGCCGCCGATGCCGTTCATCATATGCGTGCCGCCAACGTGCGTGGAGTTCACATTGCCGTAGATATCGAATTCCAGTGCGGTATTGATCGCGATGATGCCAAGACGGCGCACGATTTCGGGCGCGTTGCTGATCTCCTGCGGACGCAGCACGATGCGCTGGCGGTAGTGCTCCATATTCGCGAGGATCTTCTCGTACACGGGCTTGGACACCGTGATGGACGATGCCGAGGCGAACGCCAGTTTGCCTTGGTCGAGCAATTCGATAGCGCTGTCCTGCAGCACTTCCGAGTACATGACCAGGTTCTCGAAATCAGACGATTCGAACCCGTGCAGCACTGCGTTGGCAATGGTGCCGATGCCTGCCTGCAATGGCAGAAGCGCATTGGTCAGGCGGCCGGCGTCCACTTCGCTGCGCAGGAATTGGTTGATGTGTCCGGCGATCGCGTTGGTCTCGGCGTCGGGCGGCAGCGCGTTGGAGGGACTGTCGGGTTCCTGCGTGATGACGATGGCGGCGATCCGCGCGGGATCGACCTCGATGCTGGCCTGCCCGATGCGCTGGTCTGCCGAGACCAGGCCGATGGGCTGGCGTTCGGGACGGTCGCCGGGAATGTAGATGTCGTGCAGGCCTTCGATGGCTGCTGGCACGCTCATGTTCAGTTCGACGATGATCTTGTCGGCCTGTTGCACGAACGAAGCAGAATTGCCTACCGACATCGTCGGCACGATCGCGCCGGATTCCGTAATGGCGGCGGCCTCGATGATGGCGACGTTGATGGGACCCAGATGGCCCGCACGCAGTTGTTCCACTGTCTCGGACAGGTGCTGGTCGATGAATGCGATTTCGCCCTGATTGATCTTGCGGCGCAGGGTCGTGTCGACCTGGAACGGCAGGCGCCGCGCAAGGGCGTTGGCCTGCGCCAGCATCTTGTCGGTGTCGTGCCCCAGCGACGCGCCGGTAATCAAGGTGATGGACAGCGGTTCGCGTTCGGCGCGGGCCGCCAGCGCGGCCGGCACCGATTTACAGTCGCCCGCCCGGGTGAACCCGCTCATTCCGACGGTCATTCCGTCCTGAACCAATAAGGCTGCTTGCTCGGCTGAGGTGATTCGGGCGTGCAGTTCAGGGTTGCGGATTCGGTCGAGATGCATGGTGTCTCCAAATTCAAAGGCTTGCGGCTTAGGGCCGGGCGCGGCGAAGGCGTCTGCAGCGCCCGGGCACCGTCTGGCGCGGCGTTTCCCGAGGTCCCAAAGGCCGTGGATGCGGGCGATGGAACGATTTTTCGGCAGTATAGGAAGGCGGGGCCGAAACTCGTAATGACTTAAAATCATCCAATCGAGTCGTTTTTTTCATTATTTGATTTTTTTCCGCGCAATGCGCGAAGGGCCAGCTTTCCCCATGGATGTGCGCGCATTGCGGTATTTCGTGGAAACCGTCAGGCATGCCAGCTTCACGCAGGCAGCCAGGACGCTGTTCGTCACGCAATCCACGGTCAGCAAGATGATCCGGCAGCTGGAAGAAGAAGCCGGCACGCCGCTGCTGATTCGCGATGGGCATACCGCCCGCCCCACCGACACCGGCCGGGTGATGTACCAGCGCGGCCTGCAGGTGCTGGAAACCATGCGGCAATTGTCAGACGAACTGCGCCAGACTGCGGAGCTGGGCAGGGGGGCTTTGGAAGTCGGCATCCCACCGATGATCAATCTGCTTTTCACGCCCGTCGTCAAGCGGTTCCGCGAACTGCACCCCGGCATCCATCTGACGCTGCGCGAAGACACGGGTCAGGCGGTGGAGGGGCTGGTGGCCAACGGTGAATTGGAGGTCGGCGCCACCATCCTGCCCGTCGCGCCCGACGCCGGGCTGGCCGCCCAGGGCTTCGGAAGCTATCCGATCTGGGTGATCGGGCCGCCCGACGCGCCGTGGGCGGGTAAGACCTCGTTGCCCCTGAGCGCGCTGCGCGAGGCGCGGCTGTTGATCCCCACGGACGACTTTGCGGTCACCCGGCGTTTGCGTCAGGCGTTTGCTGATGCGGGATTGCAGCCCAGCATCGCGGCGCAAAGCGCGCACTGGGACTTCCTGGTGGCGATGGCATCGGCCGGACTGGGCGTCGCCCTGCTGCCTGAACCGCTGATTCAGCGGATGAAGACTCGAGGCCTCAGCACCGCGAAGCTCGCGAAGTCCGGAATGCAGTGGGAAGTCGGCCATATCTGGCTGCAGTCCGGCTACCTGTCCTTTGCGGCCCGCGCGTGGCTCGAGGTTTGCGATGAGGTGCTGGGCAAGCCCCGGCGCCGTCCCCCAAGCGCTGCCACTCGCGCCCCGAGTTGAATCCAAACGTTGGCCTCGTAAACAGGGATTGCGGCGGCAGCGGGGGTAGCCGCGGGGCAAGCGCATCCCGGGAAATCCGGCCCCGTTTTTACCCGCCCGCCACAGTGATTCTCGAGGCGATTGCTGCCCCATAAAGATATGGGGACGCAATACCAGTTTTTGTTGCAACGGTCGAGGCGGCGGCTTGTTATGCTGCCGCCTCGACGCGAGCTAATCGCACCAAGAACATGATCCTGACCTCGCACACTCTGCTTACGCGCGCCCGCCTCGTCCGCGCCCCCAACCTGGCGGCGCTGCTTGCAGCGCTGCTGCTGGTGTTCTGCTTTCTGCCTGCCTTCGCGGCCCCGCCGGCCGCCCCGGTCGACACCGAAGCGGTGCTGGCCGCCGCGCGTAAACAGATCGACGAGATCCGAAAGCAGGTTCCCGACCAGACGGACGACGCCGTGCTGCTCAAGCAGCGCGGTGAGGCTCTGGACATCCAATCCAAGGCGGATGCCGCCACCGAAGCGCTGACGCCGCAACTGGCCAGCGTGACGGCCCGCCTGAGCGAACTTGGCGCACCGCCGGACGGCGCCAAGGAAGCGCCCGACGTCGCGGCGCAACGGGCGCAGCTTGAAAAGAACAGCCGGGCGCTGGACGCGCAGATCAAGCTGGCAAGGCTGCTGTCGGTGGATGCCGGACAGACTGCCGAACAGATCTCGGCGCAGCGGCGCAAGCAGTTCCAGGCGCGCCTGGGGGAGCGGCGCGACTCCTTCCTGTCCGGCCAGTTCTGGACTGAGTTTCGGCAGGAACTCCCCCGCGACCTGGATCGATTGTCGGCATTGCGCGACGACCTCTTCACGGCCGTGAAGCAGACGCCCAAATGGGGGTGGCTGCTGCTCGCCGTCGTCGCCGGCCTGGCGATTGCGCTACGCATCTGGGTGGGCCGGTATCTGCTGCAACTGACCGCGACGCGGGTGCCCCCTGGCCGGCTTCGCCGATCGTTTCTGGCCGTCGCCCACGTGGCGCTGGCCGTCGCCACGCCCGGCGTCATCGCGCTGCTGATCCAGACCGGCCTGGACTGGAGATCGCAGCTCTCGGACAGCACCGCTTCGCTGCTGACCAACCTGGTGGCGACCGTCTGTTTCGGCGGGTTCGTGTCGGGGCTGGGCTATGCCCTGCTGTCGACCAACCGCCCTTCCTGGCGCCTTCCGCCCATCAGCGACATCGTGGCAAACCGCTTGCGTTGGCTTCCCGGCACGCTGGGCGTACTGGTGGTCCTGATCTGGCTGGCCGAACGGCTGCCCGTCCTGCTGGACGCGAGCCTGACGACCACCATCACCCTGACGGGCATCGTTGGCGTGCTGAGCATGGCAATGTTTGCCGCCGTCCTGGCCATCAGCCGCCGCTTGCGGCGCCAGGTCCTGCAGGACAGCGAAGCGCCCATCCCGCTCTGGGTTTCGCTGACGCTGGCCGCCGTGTGGACCGTGTTGATCGTCAGCCTTGCGAGCCTGCTTGCCGGCTACGTCGCGTTTGGCAGCTTCCTGGTCAAGCAGGTGCTGTGGGTGCTGATCGTGCTGGCCGCGGCCTACCTGGCGTCCATGCTGGTCGAAGACGGTTTCAGCACCCTGCTGGGCACGGCACACCGGGATGGCGGCGAAGGCGAAGGCCCGAGCATGCGCGATCAGGCCGCGGTGTTGCTGTCCGGCCTGGGCCGTGTGGCGATCGCCCTGCTCGCCATCACCCTGGTGCTGGCGCCGTTTGGCGAGGCGCCGATGGATCTGGTGCAGCGCTTTGACCAGATTCGCAAGGGGCTGGCCATCGGCGAGGCGCAAATCCGACCCGGCGCGGTGCTGCAGGCGTTGATCGTGCTGGCGTTGTCTTTGCTGGGCGTGAAGATGCTCAAGCGTTGGCTCTCCAACCGCTACCTGCCCACGACGGAACTGGATCCGGGCATGCAGTTGTCTGCCGCGACGCTGTTCGGCTACGGGGGCTTCGTGCTGGCGGTGGCGCTGTCGCTCTCCGCGGCCGGCATCGGGCTGGAGCGGGTCGCGTGGATCGCGAGCGCCCTGTCGGTGGGTATCGGTTTCGGCCTTCAGGCTGTCGTGCAGAACTTCGTGTCGGGTCTGATCCTGCTTGCCGAGCGGCCGGTGAAGGTGGGCGACTGGGTGTCGCTGGGCGGTGTCGAAGGCGACATCCTGCGCATCAACGTGCGCGCCACCGAGATCCAGATGGGCGATCGGTCCACGGTGATCGTTCCGAACTCCGAGTTCGTGACCAAGACGGTGCGCAACGTCACCCGGTCCAATCCGCTGGGTTTGGTGCAGATCAAGCTGCCCATGCCCCTGTCCACGGATGCCGAGCAGGTACGCGAACTGATGCTGCAAGCCTTTGCGGACCACGAAGACGTGCTGGAGGCGCCGGCGCCCAATGTCTTCCTGGACGGGATCGATGCAGGCCACCTGATCTTCAATGCAAGGGGCTATGTGTCGTCACCCCGCGCCGCGTACGGCGTGCGCAGCGCCCTGCTCTTCACGGTACTCAAGCGCCTGGACGAGGCCAAGCTGGAAGTGTCGTCGCCGCCGACGATGCTCATCGCGTCGGCGCCGGAAACGGCGCAGGCGCCTGCGCCCGTCGCGGTGCCGCCCCCCGCTACTCCCTGACGACTCGCGCGGGCGTCGGCACGCGTCCGGCCAACTCAGCCGGGAGAGTACAGGTCGGCAAACTGCTGCCGCTCCAGGCGAGGGTTTCGCAGCGGCGGCGCGGCGAACGCGGCGCTGCGGGCCGACAACACCGGATAGCCCTGCGTCACCGGCGCCTGAGGTTGGGCGGGCGCGGTGCGCGCCGTCT
>DALZRX010000191.1:0-7435 GCA_032015805.1 Achromobacter sp. | reverse complement strand
CTGGGCCGCAACGGCATGGGCAAGACCACGCTGCTGCGCACCCTGTTCGGCCAGTTGCCGCTGCGCGGCGGCAAAATTCATTTCGCGGGGCAGGACATCAGCGGATGGAGCCCGGACCGCATCGCGCGGGCCGGCGTCGCCATTGTTCCGGAAGGGCGCCAGTGCTTTCCCAATCTGACGGTGCGCGAGCATCTGACGGCGTTCGTGGCCGGGCGCAACCCGGATATCGGTGAGCCCTGGACACCCGATCGCGTGTTCGAGCTCTTTCCCCGGCTGGCTGAACGCGCCCGCAACATGGGCAACCAGTTGTCGGGCGGCGAGCAGCAGATGCTGGCCATTGGCCGCGCACTGGTCACCAACCCCCGGCTGCTGATCCTGGACGAGGCGACCGAAGGCTTGGCGCCGAAAATCCGGGAGGAAATCTGGAACTGCCTGGCGCGCCTGCGTCAGGCGGGTCAGACCATCCTGGTCATCGATAAATATGTCGAAAGGTTACTCAGCCTGGCGGATCGCCACGTCATCCTGGAACGGGGCAAAGTGGTCTGGACGGGCGACTCCCAAGCGCTGGATGCGGATCGCGGCCTCTGGGAACGCTACCTCGGCGTGTAGCCAGGGTGTCGCAATAAAGCTGCAAATCGGGGCGCGAACGGTAACAATCGCTGATATAAAACGCAATAAAAGCGGATATATATTGCTGGCGTGAAACTTAAGGTGTCTCGAACGCATCCAGACGTTTGCACCTGTATCAATAAACCCCCCTGGCATCTACACTAGCCGCGCCGGCCTGCCCACATGGGGCCCCGGCGTTCAGGCTCATGGCTCAAAAGGCGGGGCACAAGCACGGGCAGGGCGCCTCGTACGGCCAGCGCACTGGCCTTTCGTCCCCTTTTCGCGCGTGGCATCGAATCAGGCTGTCGGGAAGACTTCGCATGGCGAAATGGGGTTTGCGCAGGAAATCACTAATGGCGCTGCTGTTGGCGTGTCTGGTCGCGCTTGCACCGGCCGCGCTGATTGGCTGGCAGGTGCTTGACGGGGTTCGCGAGCACTTTGGCCGCGCCTTTGCCGACAATTTCACGCAACTGAACCGCCAGCGCGTGCTGGCCCCCGTGTCGCGTGAACTGGCGCTGTCGCAGCGCCTGGCCGACAGCGAGGTCACCCGCCGCTGGCTGCGCAATGAAAACGATCCCGCCGCGCGCGAGCTGTTCTTCCGCGAGGCCGACGGCTATCGCCGCGACCTGCTCGGCGGCGCCTATTTCATCGCCAGCGCCGCTTCCGGCAACTACTACTTCAATGACGACAAGCCGCTGTCCGAGACGCCGCGCTACACGCTCAGCCCCAGCGCCGCGGACGACGGCTGGTTCTACGCCACGCTCAAGTCGCCCGCCCGCTACAACATCAACGTCAACCCGGACCTGAAGCTCAAGACCACCAAGGTCTGGATCAACGTGCAGATCCGCGACGGCGAAAAGGTCATTGGCCTGACGGGCGCGGGCCTGGACGTCGGCGGGTTCCTGAAGGAGTTCGTGAACAGCGGCCAACCCGGCGTCACGCCCATCATCGTGGACGAGGCAGGCGCCATCCAGGCCCACATGAACCCCGCATTGATCGCCTACAACTCGGGCGCGGCCGGGGCGGGCGGCAAAGGCATGGTCTTCGGGCTGCTTGACGAGGGCGAGGGCCGCGCCGAGCTGCTGTCGGCGATGCATGCCGCCCAGGCGGACCCGCAGTCGGTGCAGTCGGCCTGGGTCAAGATGGACGGCGTGCGCCAGCTTGTGTCCGTGGCGTACATGCCGGAACTGCACTGGCACGTGCTGACGGTGGTCGACCTGGGCGCGGCGCGTGTGCTGGACACGGGGTGGCTGTGGCCCGCCGCGATCGGCCTGGTGGTGCTCTTTGCGGCCATGCTGCTGTGCTTCGGCTACGCCATCGAACGCCTGATGCTGCGCCCCTTGCGGCGCCTGCAGCAGTCCGCCCGGGCGATCGCCGACGGCAGCTACGACGTGCGCCTGCCGCCGGGCGGCCAGGACGAAATCGGCGACCTGAGCCGCGCGTTCGGCGTGATGGCCGACAAGGTGCGCAAGCACACGGCCGAACTCGAGACCAAGGTGCGCGAACGCACCTCGGAATTGGAAGACGCCAACCGCGCGATGGCCGCGGCGCACAAGAAAATCGGCGATTCCATCGACTACGCCAGCCTGATCCAGCGCGCGATCCTGCCGGACCGCCAGCTCACGCAGTCGCTGGGCGCCCACCATTTCGTGCTGTGGAAGCCGCGCGACGTGGTCGGCGGCGATTTCTACGTGTTCCGCTCGGACGGCGCCAACTGCCTGCTGGGCATCATGGATTGCGCCGGCCACGGCGTGCCCGGCGCGCTGATGACGATGCTGGCGCGCGCCGCGATCGACCTGGCCATCACCGAGGTCGGACCGGGCGATCCCGCCGGCATCCTGACGCGCACCGACAACGCCATCCGCGCCATGCTGGCCGACGCGCAATTGCCCCGGGCGCTGGCGACCAACACCGATGCGGGGCTGGTTTATATTGACCGGCAGACCGGCAGGCTGCTGTACGCAGGCGCGAAGATCAGCCTGTACGCAAGCGACGGCGAGAGCCTTCGCGAGGTGCCCGGCGGCAAGCGCGCGCTGGGCGACAAGCGTATGGGCGTATACGAGAACATTGCGTTGCAGATGGAGCCGGGCTGGACCTATTACCTGGCGACCGACGGTTTCCTGGACCAGGCAGGCGGCGAGCATGGATTCGGTTTTGGCAATACGCGCTTTGCCGAAATGCTCAAGACACACGCCCGCCGGCCGTTAACAGAACAAGCAGCCGCATTCAGCCAGGCGCTTGCCGAGTACCAAGGTGGCCGGCCCCAGCGCGACGACATCACCTTGCTGTCTTTCCGTTTCGAATAATTGTTATCAAGGCGGTACCCTCAATGAATGCCTCCGATCTCTACGCGTTGGGCGCGCGATTCGACCAGAACCGCACCCTGCTGTGTTTCAACGGGCCGATCTCCCGCAGCCTGATCGAGGAAATTGGCAACGCGCTGAAGAACTACCTTAACGCCGAGCACGTCCGGCCGGCCGAAGCGATGGATGTGTTCTCGGTCTACATCGAGATGATCCAGAACATCCGCCAGTACGCCGCGCATAACGGCGACGCGGATGCCTCCGCCACGGTCGTGATCGGCCGCCGCGACGAGAGCCGCTACGTGGTGTCGGCCGGCAACCTGGTCAACGCGGAAGACGGCAACAGCCTGGTTGCCCGCATCCAGGAATTGGCCGCGCTGGACAAGGCGGCCTTGAAGGCCGAATACAAGGCCCAGCTCCACAAGCCGCGCACGCAGGGCGTGGCGTCGGGCGCGGGCCTGGGCCTGATCGATATCGCGCGCCGCGCCGGCGCTCCGCTGGAAGCCAGCCTGACACCCGCTGCGCAGCCGGGCAAGGCTTTCTTCAGCCTGAGCGTGGTGGTCTGAGGACGCGCGCTCAAAGGATTATTTTCGGAGTATTTGATGAAAGACCTGAACATTCCCGGGACCCAGTCCACGCCCGCCATCGCCGCCGACGCTACCGCCGGCGTGCTGGCGATGCGCGGCGACTCCTACCCCGAGAATTCCTTCGAACTGTTTGGCCCGGTCATTGAATGGGTCGAGACGTACCTGCAGGACAGTGACGCGCCGCTGAAGCTCGAGCTGGAACTCCTGTACCTGAACACCAGCAGCATCAAGTCGGTCATGGACATCTTCGACGTGCTGGAGGCCGCGCACCGCAAGGGTCGCGAGGTGGGCGTCACGTGGTTCTACGACATGCGCAACGAGCGCGTCGGCGAACTGGCCGAAGAGTTCAAGGAAGACTGCACGTTCCCCTTCTCGGTGGTCGGCCGCCAATGAAGCCGGGCGCCGCCGAACTGGACCAACGCATCGCCGCGCTGCTGGCGGATCCGGCGCATGCCGGCCATCCGCTGCGCGATGCGCTGGAAGCGCTGTGGCGGCACACCGAGGAACAGATGACGCGCATCCAGCGCGTGACCCAGCTTTCGGACGCCTACCAAAGCATGGCGCATGAACGCGAACTGGGCTTATGCGACCAGTTCGACCGCCAGTTGCGCCGGCTGACCCGTATCGCGCGGATCTCGGATCACTACCAGAGCATGATGCGCGACCTGAACCGCGCGCTGGAAGAAACCTCGAGCCGTGATCCCTTGACCGGCCTTTTGAACCGGCGCGCGCTGATGGAGATGATCAAGCAGGAAGTCCAGCGCGCCTCGCGCAGCGGCGACAGCTTCGTCGTCGCGATGCTGGACGTGGATCATTTCAAGGCCGTAAACGACCGTTTCGGCCACGAAGCCGGCGACCGGGCCCTGGTCGAGTTGGCCGGCGTGCTGGGCGAAAGCCTGCGCGAGTACGACCTCTGCGGCCGCTGGGGCGGCGAGGAGTTCCTTGTGCTGCTGCCGCACACGCAGCCCGAAGCGGCGCAGGCCGTCATGGACCGCCTGGTCGGCGACGTGCGGGGGCTGGCGATCGCGGCCGGGGGCGAGGTCCTGCGGCTGACGGTCAGCATCGGCATGGCGTATCACCAGCTTGGCGAAACTTTTTCAGAGACGCTCAGCCGGGCGGATCAGGCGTTGTATCTGGCCAAGCAGGACGGACGCGATCGCGTCGCCCTTGGTTTTCCGAGGCGCTGAATGAAACCGGAACAGCTGTTATCCGGGTTGGAGCCCCTTATGCTTGATTCTCATCTTGGCGGTTCGGATACGAACCCCCAAGGCACCGCGTGGCATGTGGGCAATTACCTGACGTCGATGGACCGCGCGCTGCTGCTGTTCGACTTCGACGCAGCCGGCTCCTTGTTGAACGGCAATACCAATTTCCTGGCCGCGGTGGGTTACACCCGCGAAGAGGCCCTGACGCTGCGCCACGACATGCTGTGCGACAGCATGGACGAAGGCAAGGGCACCGGCAGCGGCGAACAGGTCTGGGCCCGGCTGCGCCGCGGCCAGCACTTTTCCGGCACCTGCCGCTATCGCAAGAAGGACGGCACCTCGCTGTGGATTGAAGCCACCTATCTGCCGCTCCTGAACGACGCTGGCGAGGTTGGGCGCGTGTCGGTGATTTCACGCAAGTCGATCGCGGATGCCGAACGCCAGGAAGAAATCCGCTTGCTGATGCTGGGCATCAACGAGACCGGCAACGCGGTGGCAGTGTCCGGCTGTGATGGCCGCATCGTCTACGTGAACGATGGCTTTCAGCGCATGCTGGGCTTTTCGCGCGGCGACGCGGTCAACCAGGACCTGGGCGAGCTGCTGTCCGGCGGCCGCGCCGACGGCGGCACGCGCGAGGAGCTGCACCGCCGCATCGCCTGTCGCGAGGGCTACCACAAGGACGTGCTGGTCTATGACCGCGGCGGCAAGCCGCTGTGGGTGTCGGTGATGGCAAACTCGGTGTTCGACGAGCGCGGGACGCTGGTCAACATCGTGGACGTGCTGACGGACATCACGCCGACCAAGGTGCACGAGGTGCTGCAGCGCCGGGTGCTGCAGGCGATGGTGAACGAGGCCTCGGTGGTCGAGGTCATGAACATGGTGTGCCGCGAGGTCGAGCGCCTGGCGCCGGAAGTGGCGGCGTCGGTGGTGCGGGTGGACGACGCGGGCCTGTTGCGGCCGCTGGCCGCGCCCAGCCTGCCGCAGGGCTATTCGGACGCACTTGAAGGCGTGCCGATCGGCCCGCAGGTGGGCGCCTGCGGCACGGCCGCGTTCCTGGGCCGCCCGGTCATCGTGCCGGACATCGCGACGGATCCGCTGTGGGACGATTACCGCCACCTGCCGCTGCCGGAGGAATTCAAGGCCTGCTGGTCGTCGCCGATCAAGTCGAGCGACGGCCGGGTGATCGGGACGTTCGGCTTCTATTTCCGCGAACGCCGCCTGCCGGACGATTTCCATCACCGCCTGGTGGACGTGTGCGTGTACCTGTGCGCGCTGGCGCTGGAACGCGAGGAAGCCCGCGCCCGCATCCGCCAGTTGGCGTTCTATGACGAGCTGACGGGCCTGCCGAACCGCAACCTGCTGCTGGCCCAGGCCGAGCAGGCGATCGCCCGCGCGGAACCTGAGCGCAAGCGGGTGGCGGTGCTGTTCCTGGACCTGGACCGTTTCAAGCAGGTCAACGATACGCTGGGCCACCCGATCGGCGATGCGCTGCTGCGCGACGTGGCCCAACGCCTGCGCCGCCTGGCGCGCGCAACGGACATCGTGGGCCGCCTGTCGGGCGACGAATTCGTGATGCTGATGCCGGAGTTCGAGCACGGCCGCCTGACCGCGGCCGCCGAGCACATCCTGGTGGCGCTGGCGCAGCCGTTCTCGGTGGGCGGCATCACGCTGAACCCGTCGGTGAGCATCGGCATCAGCGTGTTCCCCGAAAACGGCCGCGACATGGATACGCTGCTGCGCCATGCCGACATGGCGATGTACCAGGCCAAGACAGCCGGCCGCAACCGCATTTCGTTCTTCAGCGCCGAAATGAACCGCCAGGCGCAGGAAAGACTGGCGCTGGAAGCGGCCCTGCGCGACGCACTGGAAGCCAAGGCCCTGCGCCTGCACTACCAGCCGCAAGTGGGCCTGAAGAACGGCAGCCTGTACGGGGTGGAAGCGCTGGCTCGCTGGCGCCACCCGACACTGGGCGACATTTCGCCGGCCCGCTTTGTGCCGCTGGCCGAGGAATGCGGCCTGATCGGCGACCTGGGCGACTGGGCGCTGCGCGAAGCCTGCTCGCAACTGTCGATCTGGCGCAACAACGGCCTGCGCGTGCCGTCGGTGTCGGTAAACCTGTCGGCCACGAATTTCCACAACCTGAACCTGCCCCGAATGATCGCGGCGACGCTGGCCGAATTCGGACTGGCGCCGGCGGACCTGATGCTGGAAATCACGGAAGGCGTGGTTCTCGACGCCACGGCAGGCACCCTACGCACGATCGCCGAATTGCATCGTCTCGGTGTACGCCTTTCGATGGACGACTTCGGGACGGGTTATTCCAGCCTGGGCCATTTGCGCCGTCTGATCGTGGACGAACTGAAGCTGGATCGCAGCTTCGTGCAAGGCTTGGAGAGCGATGACGCGGCTCGGGCGCTGACGAGTGCAGTGATCCGAATCGGGGAGAGCTTGAGCTTGCCGGTCGTGGCCGAAGGCGTCGAAAACGAAGAGCAGCGCCGGTTCCTGATCGAGCAGGGGTGTGCAGCGGGGCAGGGGTTCCTGTTTTCACCGCCATTGCCGGCGGGGGATCTTGAGGAATGGTTGCGGGGGCGGGGGTGATTGGGTTTGCTGTTGCTCGGCTGCGTCTGATCTGATTCGCGAAGGTTTGATTTTGGTTGGCCGGTTGGGTTTTTGAGACGTCCGGCACGGCGTCGACCCGGGGCGCGCGGGGCCACGATTGCGGTCCGGAGCC
>DALZRX010000190.1:0-7446 GCA_032015805.1 Achromobacter sp. | reverse complement strand
GGGCTACCGGGTGGCGTCGCCCGACGCGCCGGCCCGCCCTGCCGAACCGCTGTCCTGGGAGCCGCCCCGGCTGAATGCGGGGTGGCTGCTGTCCGACATCTTTGCCGACCATTCCATCCCCATCAAGTCGGGATGCGGCTGGCTGCCGGGCGAATGGCTGAACGAAGAAGGGCTGCACGTGGCGCTGCGCCACATGGGCCGCGTGCCGGCTGTGCGCATCGCCAACTACGGCCATCCCTATGGCTATGCGCCGCTGCGCGAGACCATCGCGGCCAGCCTGAGCGCGCAGGGCATGGAGGTCGAGGCGTCGCAGGTGTTGCTGACCCAAGGGGTGACCCACGGGCTGGATACCGTGATCCGAACGCTGCTGCGGCCGGGCGACACGGTGGTCGTCGAGCAGCCCGCCTATGCAAACCTTTTGCAGATGCTGCGCCTGGCCGGCCTGCGCGTCATAGCGGTGCCGCGCACGATCGATGGCCTGGACTGCGACGCGCTCGAGCGCGTGGCGGCCCAGCACCGGCCGCGGGCCCTCTTCATCAACACCGCGCTGCAGAATCCCTCGGGCGCCAGCATCACGATGGCCAATGCGTTCCGCATCCTGCAAGCGGCCGAGCGGCACGGGCTGTGGGTGGTGGAAGACGACATCTCGCGCGAACTGGCGCCGGGCGTGACGCCGATGCTCGCGGCGCTGGACGGCGCGCGCCGGGTCGTCTACCTGGGCGGCTATTCCAAGGTCATCAGCCCGTCCGTGCGGGTGGGCTACGTGGTGGCGCACCGCGATCTGGTCCGCGATATCGCGCGCACCAAGATGGCGGTCGGGCTGACCACGCCCGAGATCATGGAGCGCATCGTGCACCAGGTCATCCGCGAGGGCCGTTATCGCGCCCACATTGCCCGCACCCGCGAGCGCCTGGCCGAGGCGCACGCGCAGGTCGCCGAGCAGATGCGCGAGCACGGCTTCGACATTTACGGCAGGCCGCAGGGCGGACTGTTCCTGTGGGCGAAGGTGGCGGGCCAGTGGCGCGAACGCGGCGCCAACGGCCTGGCGGAGCTGGCGCTCAAGGACGGGATCTGGCTGGCGCCCGGGTCGTACTTCGAGGTGGACGAGGCCGACACGCCGTGGGTGCGCTTCAACGTGGCGTATTCGGCGGCGCCCGCGCTATGGCGCTTCATGCGCAACGCGGGCGCGGCGTAGGGCGACCGGCATCGGGCGACCGGCAACAGGCGACCGGCCGGGGCCGTCAGGCGCGTTCGTACGTGACGAAGTCGTAGTCGTAGCCGTTTTCGGCGGGCTGGGACTCACGCGCCGTTTCCTTCCATTGGAACGACGGCAGCAGGGGAAAGAACGCGTCGCCGTCGACGTCGGCATGAACCTCGGTCGCCAGGATGCGCCGGGCGAGCGGCAAGGCCTGCGCATAGATCTGCGCGCCGCCGATCACGAAGGCTTCCTGAACATCACCGCAGGCAGCGACGGCGGCCTCCAGCGTGGGCGCCAGGACGGCGCCGGCCGCGCTGAAATCGGGATTGCGGCTGATGACGATGTTGCTGCGGCCGGGCAGGGGACGGCCCAGCGAGTCCCAGGTCTTGCGGCCCATGATGATGGGGTGGCCCAGCGTGCTGCGCTTGAAATGCGCCAGGTCGCCCGGCAGTTTCCAGGGCAGGGCGTTGTCGCGGCCGATGGCGCGGTTGGTGGAATAGGCGACGATCAGGGTCAGACTGGCGGGCATGCGTGCTTGCAACGGTAAGGGGTGAGCCAACAGGGATGCCGTAAGCGTAGCAAAATTGCGCGGCGCGCCGCTTGGATCCCTGGTGCCCCAAAGGCGCTCAGTGCGCCGCGTGTTCCAGGAATTCAGTCGCCGGCATGGGCTTGCCCAGCAGAAAGCCCTGCAGCGAGTCGCAGCCCAGCCCGGTCAGGAATTTCTGCTGCGCGGCGGTCTCGACGCCTTCCGCGACAATGCGCAGGTTGAGCTGCTGCGCCAGCGCGACGATGGCCGATACGATGGCCGCATCTTCGTTGTCGTTGTCGAGCTGGTTCACGAAGCCGCGATCGATCTTCAGTTCGGTGGCGGGCAGCCGCTTGAGGTAGAGCAGGCTGGAATAGCCCGTGCCGAAGTCGTCGATGGAGATCGTCACGCCCAGTTCGGACAGGCGCTTGAGCACCGTCAGGCTGGCTTCCGCGTCACGCATGGCGGTCGATTCGGTGACTTCGAGCGTCAGGCATGCCGGCGGCACGGCATGGCGCGCCAGGGCGGAACGAACCGTCTCGACCAGGCTGGAATGGGAAAACTGCAGCGCCGAGATATTGACGGCGATGGTCCAGTGGCCCTGGCCGACGTCGATCCATTCCCGCATCTGGCGGCAGGCCTCGTTGATGACCCATTCGCCGATGGACAGGATCAGGCCGGTCTTTTCGGCCGTGGGAATGAACTGGTCGGGGCCGACCAGGCCGCGCGTCGGGTGGTTCCAGCGCAGCAGCGCCTCGGCGCCCATGATGGGGCCGGCCGGCGCTTCATACTTGGGCTGGTAATGCAGAATGAACTGGCCGCGCTCCTGCGCCAGGCGCAGGTCGTGCAGCAGCTCGATCTGCTCGTGCGCGTCCGCATTCATCGACGGCTCGAAGAAGCTGTAGCCCGTGCCGCCCAGCCGCTTGGCGTGGTACATGGCCGCGTCGGCGTTGGTCAGCAAGGCGTGGGTGTCTTCGCCGTCGTTCGGGTAGATCGCGATGCCCACGCTGGAGGTCACCAGCACTTCGTGCCCATAGACGGTGACGGGACGGGCAATGGCGTCGATCAGCCGGTCCGCCACGTTGGCCGCGTCGGTGGGCTCGATCACCTCGCTCAGCACGATGAACTCGTCGCCGCCCAGGCGGGCGACCGTGTCCTGCGTGCGCAAGGCCTGACGGATGCGCTGCGCCAGATCGATCAACAGCGCGTCGCCGGTGTGGTGTCCATACGCGTCGTTGACCGCCTTGAACCCGTCCAGATCGAAGAACAGGACCGCGAAATAGCCGCGGCGGCGGCTGGCGCTTTCGATGGCCTGTTCCAGCCGGTCTTCCAGCAGGATGCGGTTGGGCAGTTTGGTCAGCGTGTCGTGCAGCGCAAGCTGCACCAGTTCTTCGTTGGCTTCGGCCAGCGACGAGGCGAGGGCGGACGTCCGCGCCTCGAGCCGGTTGTCCAGCACCGCGACCACCAGGGCGATGGCCAGCACGCTCAGCGTGACGGCGGTCACGGCGATCGCCAGCCAGCCCGCGGAGATGCCGGCGTCGGCCGCCATGCAGATGCTGCCCGCCGGAAAGTTCGCGGCTTCCATGCCCGTGTAGTGCATGCCCACGATCGCCAGTCCCATGACCACCGCCGCCAGCGGGCGCGATAGCGCCACGCGCGGCCCGTCCTGCCGCAGCCGGTAGGTGATCCAGAGGGCAGCGCCCGACGCGGCGATGGCGATCACCACCGACAGCGCGAACCATTGCGGGTCGTAATCGATGCCTGGCGACATGCGCATCGCGGCCATGCCGATGTAGTGCATCGCCGCGATGCCGGCCCCCATCAACAGGGCGCCCGCGGCCAGCCTGCCCCACGGCAGCTCGTCCTTGCACACCATCCACAGGGCGAAGGCCGAGCAACCGATCGCGATACCCAGGGACAGCACGGTCAAGGGCAGGTCGTATCCCATCGGGATGGGCAGGCTGAACGCCAGCATGCCCACGAAATGCATCGACCAGATCCCGATCCCCATCGCGAATGCGCCGCCCGCCAGCCAGTACTTCGCGGCAGGCAGGCCGCTCGATGCCTTCACGCGGTTGGCCATGCCCAACGCCGTATACGACGCCAGGATGGCGACCCCTAAGGATACGAGGACGAGCGAAGGGTTATAAATTCCAACGAGCATTTGTGAGGTCCTGTCCTAAGCGCATACAGCCGCGGCGCGGGGCACGATTTTCAATTCAATTGGTAGGCAACAGTTGCATTTCGGTCGCAAGGAGGATCCTGCTCTCGTCGCTGGCTATTCTCACACTCTCTTTATAGGTATGGGGGATTGGGCGGGGGAAAGCCAGCGGTCGGCGCGGTTCGGACGCGCGGCATGGCGCGCCGCGAGGGCCGGTCGAAAGCCATGGGGCGCGCGAGATGCTGGACGCGCGTCCGAGGCTAAGGGATGGGTTATACCGAAAACGCGCTTCCAGATGCTCACCAATCTTCACCTGCTGGGGGGCGTGCGAGGAACGGGGGCCGGACGCGCGTCCGGCGTGTGACTGATCTGCCCTGAAAGGCGGCCGCCGGCACTGCCGGCGGGAAGGGTCAGACTGCCATGGCGGCCGTCAGCGGCGCGTGGTGGGTGTAGCCGGACAACGAGAAGTCGCCAGGTTCGACCTTTTCGAGCCACTCGGGTTCGTAGCGGCCGGTCACGGCAAAGTCGGGGATGCGGTCCGACAGCACGAGACGGGGCGATTCATACGGCGTCCGCGTCAGTTGCTCGCGCAGCATCGGCAGGTGGTTCTCATAGATGTGGGCATCGCCGATAAAGTACGTGAACCAGCGCGGCGTGTAGCCGGTCAGCCGGCCGACCAGGTGCAGCAGCGCCGCGCCTTCGGTCAGGTTGAACGGCGTGCCCAGGCCCACGTCATTGGAGCGGATGTACAGGCACAGCGAGATCTCGCGTGTCGTGGCGTTGGGCAGGAACTGATAGAGCAGGTGGCAGGGCGGCAGCGCCATTTCCTCGATCTGCGCCCAGTTCCAGCCGTGGAACAGGATGCGCCGGTCGCCCGGGCGTTCGTGAATGGTGTCCAGGCATTGCCGCAACTGATCGACCGCCTTGTACAGCAGCACCTTCGGCACGCCACCTTCCTGCAGATCGGCGACCTTGGTGTAGCCACGCGAGAGGGCGTCCTCGACCTGAGCGGGGCGGCTGGCGTCCACCATCTTGTAGGCCGGCCATTGGCGCCACTGCACACCGTAGACCGGACCCAGGTCGTCCGGGCCTTCGCGGTAGGGATTGGCCAGCCATTGGGCGTTTTCGTTCGCGTTCTGGTCCCAGACCTTGCAGCCGAGCTCGCGGAACTCGGCCGCGCTGCGCGACGCGCGCAGGAAGCCCACCATTTCGCCAATGGCCGACTTGAACGCCAGCTTCTTGGTGGTGACGGCGGGAAAGCCCTGCTGCAGGTCAAAACGCAGCGAGGCGCCCGGCATGCTGAGGGTGCGGATGCCGGTCCGATTTTCCTGCCACGAGCCGGTGTCGAGGATGGATTGAACGAGGTCCAGGTATTGTTTCATGGCGATCCTTGTGCCTGCCGGCCCTGTCCGGCAAGCAAGCGCGCCGCCGCGAACGCATCGCGGCGGCGCCTATATGGTGAATGCCGAATTACACCACGGCCGCGCGAGGCGGCTCAGGCGGTGGCGGCGGCTTCCTGCGTGTCGACGATGTCGACGGAGAACGTCATCTCGGCGGTCTTCTCCAGCATGGCCGACGCCGAGCAGTATTTCTCGTGGGAAAGTTGCACGGCGCGCTCGACGGCTGCCCGCGGCAGGTTGCGGCCGGTGACCGTGAACGCAAAATGGATGCGGGTGAAGACCTTGGGGTCGGTGTCGGCGCGATCGGCCTGCAGCTTCACGCTGCAACCGGTGACCGCGTGGCGGCCACGCTTGAGGATCAGCACCACGTCATACGCGGTGCAGCCGCCGGTGCCAGCCAACAGCATTTCCATCGGACGGGGCGCCAGGTTGTGGCCGCCACCATCCACGGCGCCGTCCATCACGGCCACATGGCCGCTGCCCGTGCTGGCGGTAAAGAGCATGCCGTTGGGGCCGCCCCAGTCGATCGTGCATTCCATTTCAGTGAGTCCTTGAGCTTGAGCGCAGTCAATGGCCGATGATACCCGTTGCGTACAATCCCGGACACGAGAACCCCACCCCGCATCAGGGGTGCAGGGCGTCCGATTTGCCTAGGAGTTGCCATGCCCACCACGTTGCCCAAATCCGGCCCCGTTTCCCTGCGGCGCCGCCATGGTCCCCTGGATGCCTTGCTGGCCGAGACCGACCGTGCGCTGCGTGTGCTCTCGGGAAGCGCCAGTGCGGGTCGGGCCTATCCGGCCACGGCCCAGGAAGCGCCGCAAACCCTGACGGCGCAAGAAAAGCGCCATGCCGCGGGACTCATGCGCGTCAACCATGTCGGCGAGATCTGCGCCCAGGCGCTTTACCGCGGACAGGCATCGGTGTGCAAGGAGCCTGCGCCGCGCGCGCTGCTGCTCAACGCCGCCGCCGAAGAAGTCGACCACCTGGTCTGGTGCAACAACCGCCTGACCGAACTCGGTAGCCGTCCCAGCCTGCTCAACCCGGTCTGGTACGCAGGCTCGTTTGCCCTGGGCGTCATGGCCAGCGTGGCCGGCGTGCCCCGCAATCTTGGCTTCATGGCTGAAACCGAAAAGCAGGTCGAAGCCCATCTGGACGAACACCTGCGCACCTTGCCGGTGCAGGACGAACGCTCTCGCCAGATCGTCCAGAAGATGAAAGAAGACGAAGCCCAGCACCGCGCCAGCGCCGAGCAGGCGGGAGGCGTACCGCTGCCGGCGCCCGTAAAAGCGGCCATGCGCGCCATGTCCAAGGTAATGACCACCACTGCCTACTGGATCTGAAACCGCGCCTGCAAAAAATGTTGCAATGCGCAAATTTAGCCGCTTCATGGTGCGGGATGCACCATTCCGGTGCGATAGCCAGGGTGGGATTACCCGATGTCTTAAAGGGTAATTCCGCAACGGGTTAACCCGTTCGGCAAAAACCCGATTTATGGCAAGGTCGTTGCGTGGCGCGGGTTTGCGCAGGGCTGGCGGCGAAGCTGCGGCGAAAAAGCAACGACGCTGTCCCCCTGAAAAATAGATCAAAAAAAATCTTGCAACGCACAAAAAACGTAGGTACTATTCAGTCATTGGATGTTGAAACGCAGACGGCGCGGTGAAAACCCCGGAAGCGCAGCGAGCAGAAGGCCAGCTCCCAACATGCCACGGTTGTCTCCTCCACCCTCCTCCTTTGGTGGATTTAGCCCGAGATCTCACGATCTCGGGCTTTTTTTTGCCTGTAATTGTTGCGTCCCTATTTGTAAGCGATGACGGCAGTTCAAGCGCGCGCTGCCTCCCGGAAACGCCCCTCCGACCTTCGCGTTTTCCCTTGGATATTTCGCGTGTCCCAAGGCGGAACGCTCTACAATCCTCCATATGAAACCAGTACTGCCAGGCGCTCTTGCGCCAGCGCGTTCCAGTCACTTGCGCGGCGGACGGATTGCCCGCCTGCGCGCGTTACGTTCTGTGCCGCGGAATTGCACTTCCTTATCCCTCCCATATATGGGCGTTACACCTGCCTCCGATAATGGCGGGCCTGTCTCGATAGACCAACCAGAGGTGATCAAGTGACCTGGCTGTACATATGCGTGGTCGCGTTCATGGTGGGGGGACTCATCGTG
>DALZRX010000189.1:0-7451 GCA_032015805.1 Achromobacter sp. | reverse complement strand
CGCCCAGCTTCGACGCCGCGACGCTGGGCGCACTGGCGCGCGCCGTGCACCTGGCCGATGCGGGCGTGTCCATCCTGCTGCAAGGCGAAACCGGCGTGGGCAAGGAAGTGTTTGCC
Source organism: Achromobacter sp. (assembly GCA_032015805.1). GTDB lineage: Bacteria > Pseudomonadota > Gammaproteobacteria > Burkholderiales > Burkholderiaceae_B > Achromobacter. The sequence goes on along the minus strand of DALZRX010000189.1, from coordinate 7,335 downwards.
CGGCAGATCCATGCGCGCGGCAAGCGCGCGGCTGGCCCGTTCGTGGCGGTGAACTGCGCCGCCTTGCCCGAAAGCCTGATCGAATCGGAACTGTTCGGCTACGAAGAAGGCGCCTTTACCGGCGCGCGCCGGCAAGGCAGCAAGGGGCTGTTGCGTCAGGCGCATGGCGGCGTGCTGTTCCTGGACGAGATCGGCGACATGCCGCTGCTGCTGCAGTCACGTTTGCTGCGCGTGCTGCAGACGCGCGAGGTGTCGCCATTGGGCGCGGCGCGTCCCGTGCTGGTGGACTTCACGCTGGTGTGCGCGACGCATCGTCCGCTGGCCCACGAGGGCGCGGACGCGCCGGTGCGTCCCGATCTGTACTTCCGGATCGCCGAATACACCGTCACGCTGGAGCCGCTGCGCGCGCGCGCGGACCGATTGGAACTGCTGCGTGGCCTCTGGGCGGCGCAAGGGGCGGGGCCGGCTCTGCCGCCCGTCATCGAAGCCGTTCTAGCCGCGTACTCGTGGCCCGGCAACTATCGCCAGCTTGTGTCGGTGCTGCGCACCTTGCATGTGCTCGCGGGGCCGGCGGGCAGGGTGGATGCCGACATGCTGCCGGCTGAGTTGCGCGGTGCAGCAAGCCTCGCGCAGTCAGGGGCTGATGTATCGGGCGCCGCGGCTTTGAAAGCGGGCGTCCCGGTCGGCGTCGCGTCGGGAACTGTTGCATCGGGCGCCGCTGCAACAGGTGCCACGGGATCAGGCGGCACTGCGTCTTCGATCGCACCGGCCGGCGATCTGCAGGCCATGACCGATGCCGCCATCCGCAGCGCGCTCCAGGCGCATGGCGGCAGCGTCAGCCGCGCCGCGCGCGCGCTGGGCGTGCACCGCAGCACGGTGTATCGGCGCGCCGCCGCGTTGGGTCTCGCGCGGCCGAATAAGGATCGCGGCTAGCGGACGTGCGGTGGATCAGCCTCATGACCGATCCCCGACGGGCTAAGCCACCGCCTGGCGGCTGAGCCGATCGGCGCCGTCCGGTGCCGCGCGCGTTCAGCCGATCAAACGCGCCAGTTCCGCGCCCGGATCCTTGGCGCGCATGAACGCTTCGCCCACCAGGAAGGCATCGACCTTGTGGTCGCGCATCAGTTTCACGTCTTCGGGCTTGAGGATGCCGCTTTCGGTCACGACGCGCTTGCCTGCGGGAATGCGCGGCAAGAGGTCCAGCGTGGTCTGCAGGCTGGTCTCGAACGTGCGCAGGTTGCGGTTGTTGATGCCCAGCAGCGGCGTCTTGAGCGTGAGTGCGACGTCCAGTTCCTGCGCGTCGTGCACTTCGACCAGCACGTCCATGCCCAGTTCGATCGCCAGCGTTTCGTAGTCGCGCAGTTGCGCGGGCGTGAGGGCGGCCACGATCAGCAGCACGCAGTCCGCGCCCATCGCGCGCGCGGCGATGATCTGGTAGGAATCGATCACGAAGTCCTTGCGCAGCACCGGCAGCGCGCACGCGGCCCGCGCCTGGCGCAGGTGGTCGTGCGAACCCTGGAAGAACTGCACGTCGGTCAGCACGGACAGGCAGGCCGCGCCGTGCACGGCGTAGGTGGCCGCGATCTCGGCGGGCGCGAAGCCTTCGCGGATGACGCCCTTGGAAGGCGAGGCTTTCTTGATTTCAGCGATGACGCCGGGCCGGCCCTGCGAGATCTTGTCTTCGATGGCCTGGGCAAAGCCGCGCACGTCCTGCCGAGCCTGCGCTTCGCGCAGGACTTCGGCTTCGCTTCGCATCTGGCGGGCGGCGGCGATTTCCTCGGCCTTGACGGCGAGGATCTTCGCAAGAATATCGTTCATTTCTGGAATGTCCGGGTGTATGCGCAGAATTCTTCCAGCTTGGCTCGCGCCGCGCCGGTGGAAAGTAGTTCAAATGCTAGCGCTAAGGCTTCGGGAATGGAATCGGCTTTGTTGCCGGCATAGATGGCGAGCCCGGCGTTCAGGGCCACGATGTCGCGGGCCGCGCCCTCGACATTCTCCAGCGCCTCTATGACAAGCTCGCGCGACTGCTCGCGATTGGACACCTTGATGCTCCGGTTGGACATCATGGATAGCCCGTAGTCCTCGGGATGGATCTCGTATTCGCGGACCACGCCGTCCTTGAGCTCGCCGACCATGGTGGCCCCGCCCAGCGAGGCTTCGTCCATGCCGTCCTTGCCGTGCACGACCAGCACGTGGCGCGAGCCCAGGCGTTCCAGCACGCGCACCTGGATGCCTACGAGGTCGGGGTGGAACACGCCCATCAACTGGTTGGCCGCGCCGGCGGGATTGGTCAGGGGACCGAGGATGTTGAAGATGGTGCGCACGGCCAGTTCCTTGCGGACGGCGGCCACGTTCTTCATCGCGCCGTGGTGGGCGGGGGCAAACATGAAGCCGATGCCGGTCTCCTGGATGCATTCGGCCACTTGTTCCGGAGTCAGCACCAGGTTGGCGCCTAGTGCCTCAAGCACATCGGCGCTGCCGCTGGAGGACGAGGCGCTGCGGTTGCCGTGCTTGGCGATGGGCACGCCTGCCGCCGCCGCGACGAACATCGCGGTCGTGGAGATATTGAATGTGTGGCTGCCGTCGCCGCCCGTGCCGCACATGTCCAGCAGGTCGTTCGGGTTGGGCGTGACCACGGGGGTGGCGAACTCGCGCATGACCTGGGCCGCGGCGGTGATCTCGCCAACGGTCTCCTTCTTGACGCGCAGGCCCATCAGCAGCGCGCTGGCGATCTGCGGCGACATCTCGCCGCGCATCAGCATGCGCATCAGGTGCAGCATTTCGTCGTGGAAAATTTCGCGGTGTTCGATGCAGCGCGTCAGCGCTTCGGAGGGGGAAATCGTCACGATGCGTCCTTCTTAGGCGAGGTTCAGGAAATTGCGCAGCAGGGCGTGGCCGTGCTCGCTCAGTACGGATTCGGGGTGGAACTGTACCCCGTATAGCGGCAGGGTCTTGTGCCGCACACCCATGATGTCGCCGTCCGGCGCCGTGGCGGTGACGGCCAGGCAGTCCGGGAGGGTTGCCGGGTCGATCGTCAGCGAGTTGTAGCGGATGACAGTGTACGGCGTCGGCAGGCCCTGGAAGATGTCGGTACCTGTGTGCGAGAGCTGGATCGTCTTGCCATGCATGATCTGCTGGGCGCGCACGATGTCGCCGCCGAAGGCTGCGCCGATGGCCTGGTGGCCCAGGCAGACGCCCAGGATGGGCTTCTTGCCGGCATATGCCTGGATCAGCGGCACCGAGATGCCGGCCTCGGCCGGCGAGCAGGGGCCGGGCGACACGCAGATCTGGTCGGGATTGAGCGCCTCAACCTCCTCCAGCGTGATCTGGTCGTTGCGCGCCACGCGCACATCCACGCCCAGTTCGCCGAAGTACTGCACCAGGTTGTAGGTAAAGGAATCGTAGTTGTCGATCATCAACAGCATGTGTTTTCTCCTCTGGGCCGCGTTCTGGCCCGGGCGGTAAATCGGTTCGGCCGCGAGGCTCAGATGGGTTCGTCCAGGCCGTGCTGCACCTGCTCGGCTGCGCGCAGCACGGCGCGCGCCTTGGCTTCGGTCTCGGCCCATTCGGCTTCGGGATTCGAATCCGCCACGATGCCGGCGGCCGCCTGCACGTACAGCGTGCCGTCCTTGATGACACCGGTGCGGATGGCGATGGCCACGTCCATCTCGCCGCCGTAGCTCAGGTAGCCGGCCGCGCCGCCGTAGATGCCACGGCGCACGGGTTCCAGTTCGTCGATGATCTTCATGGCCTCGACCTTGGGCGCGCCTGTCAGCGTGCCGGCCGGGAACGATGCGCGCAGCACGTCCATGCTGCTCATGCCGGGATTCAAGGTGCCCGTCACGTTGGACACCAGGTGCATCACGTGCGAATAGCGCTCGATGACCATGGTGTCGCTGACCTTCACCGATCCCACCTGGGCGACGCGGCCCACGTCGTTGCGGGCCAGGTCGATCAGCATGACGTGTTCGGCGATCTCCTTGGGGTCGGCCTTCAGCTCGGCCGCCAGCGCCGCGTCTTCCTCGGGGGTGCCGCCGCGCTTGCGGGTGCCGGCCAGCGGACGGATGGTGATCTGCGACTTCGGTTCGCCGTTCTCCACCGTGCGCTCCTGGCGCACCAGGATCTCGGGCGAGGCGCCCACGACCTGGAAATCGCCGAAGTTCCAGAAGTACATGTAGGGGGAGGGGTTGAGCGACCGCAGGGCGCGGTAGAGCGAGAGGGGGGAATCGCGGAAGGGTTTGGCGATGACCTGGCCGATCTGGACCTGCATCAGGTCGCCGGCGGCGATGTGTTCCTTGGCGCGCAGGACCGCCGCCAGGTAGTCCTCTTTCTTGAAGTCGCGCCGCTCCTCGGTCTGCATGCTGGCGTGGCTGTACGGGATCTCCACGGGGCGCCGCAGGCGCGCGCGCAGGTCGGTCAGGCGCTGCTGCGCGCGGCTGTAGGCTTCGGGCTGGCTGGGGTCGGCATAGACCATCAGGTAGATGCGGCCGGCCAGGTTGTCGACGATGACCAGTTCGTCCACGTGCATCAGCATCAAGTCGGGTGTGCCGCCTTCCATGCCGGCCGGGAACGGTTTGACCGCGGGGCCCAGGCAGGGCTCGATGTGGCGCACCGTGTCGTAGCCGAAATAACCGGCCAGGCCGCCGCAAAAGCGCGGCATGCCCGGGCGCAGCGCGACCTTGAAGCGGCTCTGGTATTGCTCGATGAAGGCGAGCGGATCGCCGTCGTGGGTTTCGGAAACCTTGCCGTCGTGCAGCACCTCGGTGCGCGTGCCGCTGGCGCGGATCACCGTGCGGGCCGGCAGGCCGATGAACGAATAGCGGCCGAAACGCTCGCCGCCCACCACCGATTCCATCAGGCAGGTCATGCGGCCGGCGAGAGGACCGGAATGCGCCAGCTTCAGGTAGATGCCAAGCGGGGTGTCCAGGTCGGCGTAGGTCTCGGCCACCAGCGGAATGCGGTTGTAGCCTTGTGCCGCAAGGGCCTTGAATTCGATTTCGGTCATGTCGGGTCTCGTAAGCGATGTCTGCTTTCGGACCGGGCACGCAACAAAAAACCCGGTCCAGTTGACTGGTTCCGGGTTGGGCTCTGTTTACACAGTATCGGCGCTAGGCGGCAAGGTCGCGTCTAGGGCCGGGAAGGGAATCATCGCCACCCGGAAGACAAACGCCACCAACGCCACGAGGCGCCGAGCATTTGGTTCTGGATGGAAACGTTCATTGATGCGGTTCGGTATGAGTACGCGGTAGTGAATTCGTGCTTGCCTTGCGGCGCGGGGTCTAGTCCAAATTTCAGACCGAATTTCAGCCCGACACTTTTGCGGCGTTCTGGTTCTGATTCCAGAGCGCGACCCACTCGGCGGCGCCAACAAGCGTGTCAACTATACCATCGACATCCAGCTCGCGCACGTCACGTCCTTCGTTGTAGCCATATGGCACCACCAGCACCTGCGTGCCCGCGCTGCGGCCCGCCTGCGCGTCATTGATGGAATCGCCGATCGTCACGGCCTCTTCCACGCCCACGCCCATCAGGTCGCACGCATGGTGGATCTGGTCGGGGTCGGGCTTGCGGCGCTCGCACGTGTCGCCGCACACCACGGCCTCGAAAAAGCCCGCCAGGCCCGTGCGCTGCAACAGCGGCAACGTGAACTCCGTGGGCTTGTTGGTCACCACGGCCAGCTTGAGGCCCTGGTCGCGCATGCGCTTCAGGCCTTCGATGACGCCCGGGTAGACCTGCGCGCGCTCGCCGTTGACCAGGTGGTAATGGCGGTAGAAGGCATCGCGGGCGCGTTGGAACTCGTCGGCGGGCGGGTCGTCCGCATCCAGCGAGCCGGCCAGGCTGCGGCGCACCAGGTTGTCCACGCCCTTGCCGACGAACGTGGCCACCACGTCCTCGCGCAGCGCGATCATGCCGAGTTCGACACGCATGGCGTTGGCGGCAAAGGCCAGGTCGGGAATGGAGTCGAGCAGGGTACCGTCCAGGTCCAGCAGCGCGGCGCGAAAAGCGGTCATGTCGGATTCCTTAGACAGCGGTGGTTTCGCCGATGGCGATCTGGTCGCGCATGGCCTTGATGATGGCGGCATAGTCCGGCTTGCCGAAGATGGCGGAGCCGGCCACGAAGGTGTCCGCGCCCGCGGCGCGGATCTCGGCGATGTTGTCGATCTTGACGCCGCCGTCCACCTGCAGAACGATTTCCTGGCCACCGGCCTGCATCCACGCGTCGATGCGGGCGCGCGCCTCGCGCAGCTTGGTCAGCGCGGCCGGGATGAAGCTCTGGCCGCCGAAGCCCGGATTCACCGACATGATCAGGACCAGGTCAATCTTGTCCATCACGTAGTCCATGTAGGACAGCGGCGTGGCGGGATTGAAGACCAGTCCCGCCTTGCAGCCGCTTTCGCGGATCAGGGACAGCGTGCGGTCCACGTGGGCGCTCGCGTCGGGATGGAAGCTGATGTAGTCGGCGCCCGCCTTGGCAAACTGCGGCACCAGCGCATCCACCGGTTCGACCATGAGATGCACGTCGATCGGCACCTGGACGTGGGGGCGGATCGCCGCGCACACCATCGGGCCGATGGTCAGGTTGGGGACATAGTGGTTGTCCATCACGTCCACGTGGATCCAGTCGGCGCCCGCGGCGACGACGTTGCGGACTTCCTCGCCCAGCCGGGCGAAGTCAGCCGACAGGATGCTGGGAGTAATGCGGGTGGAGGCCGTTTGCTTGGACATGATGTTCGGGGTCGGGAAGGGCATAATGTGCCATTATTGCAGTTTGAGGCGCGGCGGCGGGAATGCCCCTGGTCCGGCGCGCCGGAAATCTCCGATTTCAAGCGGGTGCGCCGCAATCCGGCCGCCCGCGTGCAGCCACACTGGGAAGGACTGTGAAACCTTACGACCTGAGCGTCTCTGTCTCTCCGCGCTTCGTGCCAGAACAGTCCGACCCCGGCGAACAGCAATTCGTGTTCGCCTACACCGTCCGCATCACCAATACCGGCGAACATCCCGCGCAGGTGATCAGCCGCCACTGGATCATCACCGACGGCAACCAGCGCGTGCAGGAAGTGCGCGGCCTGGGCATCGTGGGACAGCAGCCTTTGCTGGCCCCGGGCGAAACCTTCGAGTACACCAGCGGCTGTCCCCTGCCCACGCCGGTCGGCACGATGCGCGGCATCTACCACTGCGTCGGCGAGAACGGCATCCCGTTCGAAGTGCCGATCTCCGAATTCGTCCTGGCCATGCCGCGCACCTTGCACTGAGTATGGTCCGGCCATCCGTTGCACGTCTTTCCATCTGCTCATGAAGCGCATTCTTAGCCTGTCCGTGCTGTCGGTCCTGCTG
>DALZRX010000188.1:6613-7466 GCA_032015805.1 Achromobacter sp. | reverse complement strand
GCTGGTGGCCGTGGTCGTGTTCCTGTTTGTGCACATGCTTCCGGGCGACCCGGCTCGACTGGCCGCTGGGCCTGAAGCCGACCAGCAAACCGTTGAACTCGTGCGCCAGGAACTTGGGCTGGATCTGCCCCTGCCGCAGCAGTTCGTGCGCTACTTCAGCCACATGCTGCAGGGCGACCTCGGGACTTCGCTGCGCACCAAGCGCCCCGTCTCGACCGAAATCGCCGACCGCTTCATGCCCACCTTGTGGCTCACCCTCGCGAGCATGGTGTGGTCAGTCGGCTTCGGCATGATCATCGGCATCGTGTCGGCGGTATGGCGCAATCGCTGGCCCGACCGTCTCGGCATGACGCTGGCGGTGTCCGGCATCTCGTTCCCCGCGTTCGCGCTGGGCATGATGCTGATGCAGATTTTCTCGGTAAACCTCGGCTGGCTTCCCACCGTGGGCGCCTCGACCTGGCAACACTACATTCTTCCTTCCATCACGCTGGGCGCTGCCGTGGCCGCCGTGATGGCGCGCTTCACGCGGGCATCGTTCGTGGAAGTCGTGCAAGAGGACTTTGTCCGAACCGCCCGCGCCAAGGGGCTGTCCGAGCGCCGCGTGATCATCAAGCACGCGCTGCGCAATGCGCTGATTCCCGTCGTGACCATGATGGGCCTGCAGTTCGGCTTCCTGCTGGGCGGCTCGATCGTGGTCGAGACCGTCTTCAACTGGCCCGGCCTTGGCCGCCTGCTGGTGGACGCCGTGACCCAGCGCGACTATCCGGTGATCCAGGGCCTCGTGCTGCTGTTCTCGCTGGAATTCATCCTGATCAACCTGATTGTCGACGTGCTCTACGGCGTCATCAATCCC
>DALZRX010000188.1:0-6603 GCA_032015805.1 Achromobacter sp. | reverse complement strand
CGACGTGCGCACGCCCGCCACCGAGTTCTGGCGCAAGTTCAAGAAGCAGAAGCTTGCCGTCGGCGCGGGCCTCTTCGTCCTGCTGCTGGTCATCGTCGCGGCCTTCGCGCCGTGGATCGTGCCGTTCGATCCGGAGAACTTCTTCGACTATGACGCGCTGAACGCCGGCCCGTCCCTGACGCACTGGCTCGGCGTGGATTCGCTGGGCCGCGACATCTTCAGCCGCATCGTCATGGGCGCGCGCATCTCGCTGGCCGCCGGTTTCCTGTCGGTCGCCATGGGCGCCATCGTCGGCACCTTCATGGGCCTGATGGCGGGCTACTACGAAGGCTGGTGGGAACGCATCACGATGCGCATCTCGGACGTGCTGCTGGCATTCCCCGGCATGCTGCTGGCCATCGGTGTGGTCGCCATCCTGGGTTCGAGCATGGTCAACGTGATCGTGGCCGTGGCCGTGTTCAGCGTGCCGGCGTTTGCCCGCCTGGTGCGCGGCAACACGCTGTCGATCAAGCAGATGACCTACGTCGAAGCCGTCAAGAGCGTGGGCGCGTCCGACTGGACGATCATCATGCGCCACATCCTGCCCGGCACGATCTCGCCGATCGTGGTGTACGGCACGATGCGGATCGGCACCTCGATCATCACCGCGGCCAGCCTGTCGTTCCTGGGCATGGGCGCATCGCCTCCCACGCCGGAGTGGGGCGCCATGCTGAACGAAGCCCGCGCCGACATGGTCATTGCGCCGCACGTCGCGATCTTCCCCGCGCTGGCGATCTTCCTGACGGTGCTCGCGTTCAACCTGCTGGGCGACGGCCTGCGCGACGCGCTCGATCCCAAGATCGACCGCAAGTAAACCTGCCGCCGCGCCTCCTGCGAGGGGCCGGCGTGGAGGGCGATTTTCCGCCGCCGCCTCCGTCCGCCACGCGCTTGCCAGCGCGTGTCCCGGACCCAGGGTGGCGGCGTTTTGCATTCTTGAGCGTGGCGACACGTAGACGAACATGGACAAACTAGCGCTGGACATTCCCCGTATCGGCGTATTGCCCGCGGGGCCGCTGGACTCGATCTGCGACGTGGGCGATATCACCGTCGGCCACGCCACGCTGGCCGACGGCCCGCTGCAGACGGGCGTGACCGTCGTGCGCACGCACGGCGGCGACCCGTATCTGGACAAGACTCCGGCCGCCGCCACGGTGCTGAACGGCTTCGGCAAAAGCACGGGACTGGTGCAGGTGCAGGAACTGGGCGTGCTGGAAACGCCCATCGGGCTGACCAACACGTTTGGCGTGGGCACGGTGGCAAACGCCCAGATCCGCGCTGCGGTCGCGTCGAACCCGGGCATCGGCCGCGGCCTGGCCACCGTCAATCCGCTGGTCTTCGAGTGCAACGACGGTTACCTCAACGACATCCAGGCTTTGGCGGTCCAGGAATCGCATTACGGCGAGGCGCTGGCCGCCGCGGACAAGCATTTCGCGCAGGGCGCCGTGGGCGCCGGCCGGGGCATGTCCAGTTTTTCGTTCAAGGGCGGCATCGGTTCGGCCTCGCGAATCGCGCAGATCCAGCCGGGGCAGCACTACACCGTTGGGGCGCTGGTGCTGTCCAACTTTGGCCGCCTGCCCAACCTGACGGTGGCGGGCCGGCCGTTCGGCCGCCGCCTGGCGGACCAGCTTGGCCGGGGACTTGCCCAGCAAGGCGAAAACGCCGTGATCGCGCCCGAGAAGGGCTCCATCATCCTGCTCGTGGCGACCGACGCGCCGCTGGACTCGCGCCAGTTGCGCCGCCTGTCGTTGCGTGCCGGCGCGGGTCTGGCGCGCACCGGATCGGTGTTCGGACATGGCAGCGGCGATATCGCGCTGGCCTTCTCGACCGCATACACGATCCCGCAATTGGCCGATGCCCCCATGCCGGCGATTGCGATGCTGCACGAAGCCCGCATCGACCCGCTGTTCGAAGCCGCCGCCGAAGCCTGCGAACAGGCCATCGTTTCCGCGCTGTGGCACGCAGAGCGCGTGACCGGCCGCGACGGGCACCACCGCGATTCCATCCGCCACGCCGCGCCCGAATGGCGCCAGTGGCTGTCCGACACCGAACTCTGAACATTCCGAAGGCCCATTTCATGAAGATCCTGATTTCCACCGATATCGAAGGCGTCGCCGGCGTCTTCCATCCCGAGCAGGTCCGCGCCGGCAACGGCGAGTACGAGCGCGCCCGCGCCTGGATGACCGCCGAGGCCAACGCGGCCGTTCAAGGCGCCATTGCCGGCGGCGCCGAAGAGATCCTGGTCAACGACTCGCATGGCGGTTTTCGCAACCTGCTGCCCGACGGCCTGGACGAGCGCGCGCGGCTGGTGCTGGGCAAACCGCGCTATCTGGGCATGATGGGCGGCCTGGAAGAGGCCTGCGACGCCGTCTTCATGATCGGCTACCACTCGCGCTCGCAGGGACGTGGCATCCTGGCCCACACCATCAATAGCTTCGCGTTCGCGCGCGTGGTCATCAACGGCATGGAGCTGGGCGAAGCGGGCCTGTACGGCGCGCTGGCCGGCGAATTGGGTGTGCCCGTCATCCTGGGCACCGGCGATGACGTGTTCATCGAGGAAACCCGCGACACCTTCCCCGGCGCCGAATGGGTGCAGACCAAGGTCGCGCACGGGCAGGGCAGCGGCATCACGCTGTCGCCCGCCGCATCCCGCCGCGCGATTGCCGCGGCCGCAGAAACCGCGGTGCGCAACTTCAAGCGCGGCAGCGAGCGCGGCGGTGAAAAGAAAGCCGTTCCTTTCCGCATTCCCGCGCCTATAGAATGCCGGTTGCAGACGCAGAGCGCGGCGCTGGCCGATCTGTTCTGCATGTTGCCCACGCTGGAACGCGTGGACGGCGTCACCTTGCGATTCACGACGGATAGCATGCAGGCCGCCATCCGTACGCTGAACAGCCTGGCCGCCATGTCTTTCATGTTGCGCTAAGGATCCTTTCCCCCATGTCTAGCACCGACGCCCGTATTGCCCAATTGCGGCAGGCCATGAGCCGCCGCGGTCTGACCGCCTACGTCGTTCCTTCCTCGGACCCGCATCTGTCCGAATACCTGCCGGCCCGCTGGCAGGGGCGGCGCTGGCTGTCGGGCTTTATGGGTTCGGTGGGCACGTTGGTGGTCACCCCCGGCTTCGCCGGACTGTGGGTGGACAGCCGCTACTGGGTGCAGGCCGAAGCTCAGCTCGCCGGCACCGGCGTGCAGTTGATGAAGATCGCGCTGGCCACGGCGCCGGGGCACGTCGACTGGCTGGCTGCCAATACCGGGACGGGCGACGTCATCGGGGTGGACGGGCAGGTGCTGGGCCTGGGCGCCTTCCGCGCCCTGTCTGCCGCGGCGGCCGCTTCCGGCGCCGTGCTGGAGATTCGCGAAGACCTGCTGGACGAGGTCTGGACCGATCGCGCCGGCCTGCCGGACGCCAGGGTCTACGAGCACGTGGCGCCCGAAGCCTGCGTGACACGCGCGGACAAGCTGGCCCTGGTCCGCGACGCCATGCGCAAACACGGCGCGGACGTGCATTTCATTTCCACGCTGGACGACATCGCCTGGCTGTTCAACTTGCGCGGCGCGGACGTGGACTACAACCCCGTCTTCGTGGCTCACGCGCTGGTGGGCCTGGATCACGCCACGCTGTTTGTGGCCGAAGGAAAAATCGATGACGAGCTGCGCGCCATCCTGGCCGCCGACGGCGTCGAAGTGGCGGGCTACGCCCAGGCGGCGGATGCGCTGGCCTCGCTGGAACTGGACCAGAAGCTGCTGATCGATCCGGCCCGCGTCACCTGCGGCGTGTTCCACGCGATGGACCCCGCCGTGCCGCGCGTGGAAGCCATCAACCCGTCGACCCTGCTGAAATCGCGAAAGACCGACGCCGAACTGGCCAATGTGCGCCAGGCCATGGCGCAGGACGGCGCCGCGCTGTGCGAATTCTTCGCCTGGTTCGAAGGCGCGCTGGGCAAGGAAGCCATTACCGAACTGACCATCGACGAGCAAATCACGGCCGCCCGCGCGCGCCGTCCCGCCTACGTCTGCCCCAGCTTTGCCACCATCGCGGGCTTCAACGCCAACGGCGCCATGCCGCACTACCGCGCCACGGCCGAGTCGCACCAGAAGGTCGACTTCACGCTGGTGCTCAAGGGCATGATCGCGCTGTCGCGCGCGTCGTTCCCGCGCGGCACGCCGTCGCCCATGCTGGACGCCATCGCGCGCGCGCCCATCTGGGAAGGCGGCGCGGAATACGGCCACGGCACGGGTCACGGCGTGGGCTATTTCCTGAACGTGCATGAAGGCCCGCAGGTCATTTCGTACCGCGCCATGCCGGGTCCGCACACGGCCATGGAGCCGGGCATGATCACCTCGAACGAACCGGGCATCTATCGTCCGGGGCGGTGGGGCGTGCGCATCGAGAACCTGGTTGCCAACCGTAGCTGGCTGACCTCTGAACTGGGCGAATTCCTCTGCTTCGAAACGCTGACGATGTGCCCGATCGATACGCGCTGCATCGAGCCTTCGCTGATGCGCGAGGACGAGATCGACTGGCTGAACGACTATCACAAGACGGTGTTCGAACGCCTGTCGCCGCTGGTCGAGGGCGAGGCGCTGGCGTGGTTGACGCTGCGTTGCGCGGCGATCTGACGTTGCATCGATGCCGGCGGCGCCGGCGCAAAGCAAAAGGCCACGGCGCATGACGCCGTGGCCTTTTTTCATGGCGCGCCCGCTGGGGCTATCGCGCGGACTCGCCTTGATTGCGGTGGAGCATGCGCGCGGCCACCAGGCAACCCAGCGACAGCAATGCGCCATAGGCCAGCAGCACCAGCGCGGCGGCCGCCGGCGATTGGGCGGCCCATGCCAACTGGTCCCAGGTCATGGACTTGAGGATGATGAGACCCAGGCCCAGGCCCAGCACCTGGGCGAACCAGAACGCAAGGCTGCCCAGCGCGACAGCGCGGCCGATGCTGGGGCGTTCAAACGGGCGGGGCAGCACCTTCAGGCACACGAGCATGACCAGCGCCAGCAGCACGACGGGCAACACCCAATAGCCCAGCGCGTACTCGGCCCATCCCGCTTCCAGCGTATGCATCTGCACAAAGCCGCCGAGCATGATGGAGACGCTGGTTTGCCAGATCAGGACGGTCAGTCCGCAGATCCATGCCACATGCCGCCGCGTGAGCGTCACGCCGGCGCCGGGGCCGGCGGGCCCCGCCGTCCACGCGGCAATGCGCAGCGCCACCCAGATGCCGATGACCTCCAGCACGATCGTGACGGCGCGGATCATCAGGTTGATGGCGATGGACCGGCCCACGATGCCCAGGCCGAACGCTTCCTCAAGCCAGGAGCCGCTCTTGGTCAAGCTGCCCAGCATCGCGTTCTGCGCCATGCCCACGCCGCTGGACAGGCATAGCGTATAGAGCGCCTGCAGGGCCAGGAACGTAGCGAGCATCCTGCCGGGCTGATTCACGGTCGCCGCATCGTGCCGGGCAAGCCACTGGCGCGTCGCGCACCAGGCCGCCAGGCCCACGATCAGCAGGGTCGACACCAGGGTTGCCAGCAGCGGGGCCAGCACCGACGGCTGCATGTAGCTTGCGCGAATCTGGTCGCCGTAGGGCAACGGCGTCATCAACGTGTAGGCCTGCAACAGCGCGGTATAGGCCAGCCGCAACAGAACGGCGGCGACGGCGATGCGCCAGGCGAGGGAATAGGCGGGGCGGGAAGAGTCGGTCATCAGCGCAGGGGCGAAGGACAGGGGAGGCTGCGGGGAAGGGCAGCGGCTGAAAATAGGGAGCGACCATAGCACGTCCGTGCTTTTCGGCTTGTCGCTGCGTCCTTCCCGAGTGCAGCCAATTGTTACCCGCACTACGCTAGGGGAAAACCCAAACAAGTCGCGATGCACGGCTATAATCCAAATTTCCCGCACGCGCCCGCTCGTCCCGGGTGCTCATTACGATGACCAAATACGTATTTGTCACCGGCGGTGTGGTGTCTTCCCTGGGCAAGGGCATCGCCGCTGCGTCGCTTGCTGCCATCCTTGAGTCGCGTGGTTTGCAGGTAACCATGCTGAAGCTCGACCCCTACATCAACGTCGATCCGGGCACGATGAGCCCCTTCCAGCACGGTGAAGTGTTCGTCACTGAAGACGGCGCCGAGACCGACCTGGACCTGGGCCACTACGAGCGTTTCATTTCCGCTCGCATGCACAAGGTGAACAACTTCACCACCGGCCAGATCTACGAATCCGTGCTGCGCAAGGAACGCCGTGGCGACTACCTGGGCAAGACCGTCCAGGTGATTCCGCACATCACGAACGAAATCCAGGACTTCATCGCGCGCGGCGCCGAAGCCGGCTGGAACGGCAACACCGACGTGGCCATCGTCGAGATCGGCGGCACGGTGGGCGACATCGAATCGCTGCCCTTCCTCGAGGCGGCCCGCCAGATGAGCCTGCGCATGGGCCGCAACAACGCGGCCTTCGTCCACCTGACGCTCGTGCCCTTCATCGCCTCCGCCGGCGAACTGAAGACCAAGCCCACGCAGCACTCGGTGCAGAAGCTGCGCGAAATCGGCATCTACCCGAACGCGCTGCTG
>DALZRX010000187.1:0-7468 GCA_032015805.1 Achromobacter sp. | reverse complement strand
GCCGTGCAGGCTGGGCGCGCGCTCGGGCAGGAGCTTGGCCAGTTCGGCGGCGACGGGAAGGGCGGGCAGGGCGCCCGGAATGACGATCAGCATGGGCGCGATTGTAGTCCGCGGCGGCAAGGGGAACTTAGCGCCGTGGAGAACTGCCATACGTTGTCACGCCTGGTCTAGGATCCGCACATCCGCGGGGCGATTTGCGGGCGGTTAATGCAATAATGCGCACGTGCTGAAAATACCCTACGAACTCTGGATCGGCGCCCGCTATGCGGGGCTTGCCCGAATCCGCCAGCGACGCGGTCGCCGCGATCGCTTTATCTCCTTCATCGCCGCCAGCTCCATGGCGGGCATCGCGCTGGGCGTCGCCGCCCTGATCGTGGTGCTGTCCGTGATGAACGGCTTCCAGAAGGAAGTGCGGGACCGGATGCTGTCGGTCCTGCCGCACATCGAACTCTACATTCCCGGCGCGTCGCCCGAGCGCGTGCTGGAGCAGTGGCAACAGTTCGCCACTGCCGCGGAGCGCAATCCCGAGGTCAAGGCCGGGGCGCCCTTCGTGGCGGCGCAGGGCATGCTGGTCCGGGGCCAAGCGCTGCGCGGGGCCCAGGTCCGCGGGATTGATCCCGCCACCGAGGGCAACGTGTCCGACCTGCCGCGCCAGATGGTGTCGGGCAAGCTGACCGACTTGAAACCCGGCGGCTTCGGCGTGGTGCTGGGCAACGAACTGGCCGACGGCATGGGCGTCAAGGTGGGCGACACGCTGCTGATGATGGCGCCGCAGGGGTCGATCAGCCCCGCCGGCTTCGCGCCGCGCATGCGGCAATTCACGGTGGTCGGCGTGTTCTCGTCAGGGCACTACGAATACGATTCCTCGCTGGCGTTCGTCGACAACGAAGATGCGGCCCGCGTTTTCCGTGAAAGCGGCACCGCCGGCGTGCGCCTGCGTATCGCCGACATGCAGAAGGCGCCCGAAGTGGCTGCCGAGCTGCGCAACGTCCTGCCGCCCTATGTCATGGCCAGCGACTGGTCGCGCAACAACCGCACGTGGTTTGCGGCGGTGCAGACCGAAAAGCGCATGATGTTCCTGATCCTGGCGCTGATCGTGGCCGTGGCCGCGTTCAATCTGCTGTCCTCGCTGGTCATGGCCGTCAAGGACAAACAATCCGACATCGCCATCCTGCGCACGCTGGGCGCCGGACCTGGCGAAGTGGCCCGTATCTTCCTGGTGCAAGGCGCGCTGATCGGCGTGATCGGCACCTTGCTTGGCGTGGCCGGCGGCATTGCCATCGCGTACAACGTCGACGTGATCGTGCCGTTCATCGAGCGCATGCTGGGCGTGCACTTCCTGCCGCGCGAGATCTATTTCATCAGCGCCTTGCCGTCCGACCCGCAGATCGGCGACATCGTCACCATCGGTGTGACCTCGCTGGTGCTGTCGCTGCTGGCGACCTTGTATCCGAGCTGGCGCGCCTCGCGCCTGCAACCCGCACAGGTGCTGCGCCATGATTGATTCCCTGACGCAGAAGCCTGCCGAGACGACGCCGGCGCTGCAGGCCGAGAATGTCGTCAAGGTCTATGACGAAGGCCCGGCCCGGATCGAAGTGCTCAGCAACGTCAGCCTGTCCGTCGCGCGCGGCGAGATGGTCGCTATCGTGGGCGCATCGGGTTCCGGCAAAAGCACCTTGCTGCACATCCTGGGGCTGCTCGACGTGCCCACCAGCGGCTCGGTGTCGGTCGACGGCCAGCTCGCCGTCGGACTGTCCGAAGCCAAAAAAAGCGCGGTGCGCAACCGCAGCCTCGGCTTTGTCTACCAATTCCACCACCTGCTGGCCGAATTCTCGGCGCTCGACAACGTGGCGATGCCGTTGATCGTGCGGCGCGAGAATCGCGACAAGGCCCGCGAGGCCGCGCGCGAGGTCCTGGGTCTGGTTGGCCTGGCCGCCCGGGAAGGCCACTTTCCCGGACAGTTGTCGGGCGGCGAGCGGCAGCGCGTGGCGTTGGCGCGCGCGCTGGTGACGCGCCCCGTGTGTGTGCTGGCGGACGAGCCGACGGGCAACCTGGACCGGCACACCGCCCACAACATGTTCGAACTGCTGACGCGGGTGAACCAGGAGTCGGGCACGGCATTTGCGATCGTGACGCACGATCCCGAACTTGCCGCCCGCGCCGACCGCCAGTTGCTGATGGAAAACGGCCGCCTGGTGTCAGGTTAGGCCCGTCCGCACGGCAGGCCGCCCGGCGCTGGTCTGCGCGGCGGCCGCGGGCGGATAATCCGCACAAGGAGGACACGCCCATGCTGATCGACACCCACTGCCATCTGGACGCCGCCGAGTTCGACACCGATCGCACCGAGGTGGCGGACCACGCGGCCCACGCGGGCGTCCAGGCCATCGTGATCCCCGCGATCGAGCGGGCCAACTTCACGATCGTGCGCGATCTGGCCGCAACCATTGCTGGCGGTGCCTACGCGCTGGGGATACATCCCCTGTTCGTCCAGCGCGCCGACGACGCCGATCTGGACGCGCTGCGAGCGGTCATCAAGGAATCGCTCGGTGACCCGCGCTTTGTCGCCCTTGGCGAGATAGGCCTGGATTTTTTCGTGCCGGAAATCGCCTCCGGCGCGCCGCGCGAGCGCCAGGAACGTTTCTACGCCGCGCAACTGGACATGGCCGTCGAGTTTGGCCTGCCCGTGCTCCTGCATGTGCGCAAATCCCAGGACATTCTGCTGAAATACCTGCGCCGCCATCCGCGCATCGGCGGCATCGCGCACGCGTTCAATGGCAGTGCCCAGCAGGCGCAGGCCTTCATCGAGCACGGCTTCGCGTTGGGAATGGGTGGCGCCATGACGTTCGAGCGTGCGCTGCAGATTCGCCGGCATGCGGTGGACGTCGGGCTGGAACATCTGGTGCTCGAAACCGATGCGCCAGACATTCCGCCCGCGTGGCTGCACGCGCCCAATCGGCGCAATCGTCCCGGCGAATTGGCCCGCATCGCGCAGGTGCTGGCGGAACTGCGGGGAATTACGCCGGAAAAGGTGGCGCACGCCACCACGGCTAACGCCATGCGCGTGCTGCCGCGGCTGCCAGCGGCGATCCTGGCCGACGCGGACTGACGGTCGCGCCGCTTGCGGCGATGTCACGGACTTCGTGTCAGCGTTGCGGCGCTGTCAGCAGCGGAAGGTCCATGCGCACGCTCAATCCCTGGGGAGCCACATTGCGGGCCGATATCGCACCCTTGTGCGCCGCGATCGCCGCCTGCGCGATCGACAGGCCAAGTCCCGCGCCGCCGCCGGGCGCACTCGATGCACCGGCGGACGCCGCCCGGTAGAACGGTTCGAAGAGGGACGCCAGCTCCTGCGTGGCGACGCCCGGGCCGCTGTCTTCGACTTCCAGGGTCGCTTCGCTGGCGCTGGTCAGGAGCCGTACGCGGATGACGCTATGCGCCGGCGCGAAACGCAAGGCATTGCGCAGCACGTTCTCGATGGCGCTGGCCAGGCTGGCGCGATCGCCCGCGATGAGAATGGGCGCCGGCGTGTCCCAATCGATGCGCAGGTGCCGGCCCTCGGCCTCGTAGCGGGCGTCTTCCACGACGCCGGATACCACTTCCGACAGGTCCAGCGGTTCGGTCGGCACGGGCAGCGCGCCGACGCGGGCAAGTCGCAGCGTGTTGCCGACCAGCGCGTCCAGGCGTTCGCACTCGCGTTCGATACGGTCTAGCTGCAAATCGCGCCGCTCATCGTTGCGGCGCGCCAGTTCCGATGCCAGGCGCAGGCGCGCAAGGGGCGACCGGAGCTCATGCGCAACGTTGTGCAAGAGTTGCTCGCGCGTATCGACCAGCGCCTTCAGGCGCACGGCCATCGCGTCGAAATCGCGTGCCAGCAGGCCAAGTTCGTCCTTGCGTCTGGCGAGTTTCGGTGGCGTCTGCGTGTCCAGGCGCCCCGCAGCCAGGGCGTGCGTGGTCTGGCGCAGTTGCGCCAGCGGCGCGGTGATGTGGCGCGTCAGCGCCCAGCAGAAGGGGGCGGTCACCGCCAGCGCGAACAGCAGCAGGGCGAGCGCGACGGGCGATAGCGCCAGCACTTCCCAGCGCGATGAGTCGAACGGCAGGAACAGCATCAGCAGTTCCGAGCCGTCCGGCAGGATCAGCAGTTGGGGCTCCCACCAGGATACGCGTTCGCCGGAGGGGTCGGCCGGGACATAGTCGGACTGCGGCGGACGGTCGGGCCCGGCGCGGTACGCGACCAGCCAGTCGTGCAGGCGGGTGGGCAGGCGGCGGCCCAGGATGTCCTGGTCCTGCGCATCCATGACGTAGATCTTCAGCGCCGAATAGTTGTCGTCCATGGCGCGAACCCACCGTTCCAGACCTTCTTCGCCCTGCGTGCGCGCGACCTGCGCGGCGTCGCGCGTGAGGTTGCCGGGATTCAGGCCATCCAGCGAATTGAAGCGGTACCACGCCACGGAAGCGGTCAGCACCATGCCGCAAACCAGGATGACCGCCATGGCGCCCCAGAACGTCAGGAAGGCGCGCCAGAAGAGCGAACGGGCGGGCAACAGCGTCATTACGCGGCGCTCGCCAGCACGTAGCCCAGGCCGCGCAGGTTGCGGATGGACAGTGTGTCGGCTTGTTGATCCAGGCGCAGCTTCTTGCGCAGGCTGCTGATGTGCGTATCGATGCTGCGGTCGTAGCGATCAGGCGCGCGGCCAAGCGCGTAGAGGCCGATCTGGTCGCGCGCGATCACCTGGCCCGGCGCGCGCATGAGGATTTCAAGAATGCGCTGCTCGGCGCCGGTCAGCATGACTTCGTCGGCGCCCAGGCGCGCGCGGCCGGTGGCCGGATCGAGCGTCAGCGCGCCCAGGCTCAGCGCCGGGCTGGTGTGGGCGGGCGTTTCCTCGAAGCGGCGCAGCACCGCCGTGATGCGGGCCTTGAGCTCGCGCGGGCCGAAGGGCTTGGCAAGGTAGTCGTCCGCGCCGAACTCCAGCCCCAGCACGCGGTCGGTCTCACCGCCGTGCGCGGTGAACATGATGACCGGGCGGCGCGAGCGCTGGCGGTAGTGCTTGAGCAGATCGAGGCCGTTGCCGTCCGGCAGCATGAGGTCAAGCAGCACCAGGTCGAAGTCGTCCTGCGCCAGCAGGGACTGGCCTTGCGAGCGGGTATGGGCCAGCGTGAGCTGGCATTGATTGGGTTCCAGGTATTCGCGCAGCATCTGCGCCAGTTCGACGTCGTCGTCGATCAGCAAGATGCGGCGTGCCACCGCTGATTGATTGAAAGGCATACGTATTGGGCGTCGTGCATCCGGCAGTTTGGCCGAAGGGTGCACGGCGAAGTGTCAAGAAGTGCAAAGAAGATAAAAGTTGCGGAAAGCGTGTTGCTGCGTACTGCAAGCCCCAATTCTAATGTGAGAATGGTTTTCATTAATAAGTGGGGAGCCGGCGCAGCGCCGCGCGTGGGGCGCGGTGCGAACCGGGGACGGGAGAAGTTGGAATCATGAGCAGGAAACAACTGGCCGCAGGCCAGCGCATTGCCGTGTCGCGCACACAATTGGCCGCCGCTTTGTGCGCCGCGGGTTTTGGTCTGGGTCCCGCCGCGGTCTGGGCACAGGCTGCCGACGCCACCACCACGATGGACACGGTCGTCGTCACGGCCAGCGGCTTCGAGCAGCGCATCCAGGACGCGCCCGCCTCGATCAGCGTCATCACGCGGGAAGACCTGGACAAGAAGTTCTACCGCGACCTGAACGATGCGCTGGTGGAAGTGCCGGGCGTCATTGTCACCGGCGGCGGCGACCGTCAGGACATCAGCTTGCGCGGCATGGGGCCGAAGTACACGCTGATCCTGATCGACGGCAAGCGCCAGAGCTCGCGTGAAACCCGCACCAATTCGGATTCGACGGGCGTCGAGGGCGGCTGGACGCCGCCGCTGTCGGCCATCGAGCGCATCGAAGTGGTGCGCGGGCCGATGTCGTCGTTGTACGGTTCGGACGCGATGGGCGGGGTGATCAACATCATCACGCGCAAGGTCCCGGATCAGTGGCACGGCGAAATCCGCATGGACACCACGATCCAGGAGAGCAGCAAGTCCGGTGACATCTACCAGGGCAATTTCTACCTGGCTGGCCCGATCAAGAACGACCTGCTGGGCCTGCAAATCTACGGCCAGGCCACCCAACGCGACGAAGACGACATCTACAACGGCTTCCGCAAGCGCAACGCCGAAAGCGTGACCGCCAAGCTGGCGCTGACGCCCAACCGCGACCACGACATCGTGCTGGAAGCGACCACGATGCGCCAGAAATTCCAGGACACCCTTGGCAAGACCGTGGAGCCGTTGCCGCCCGGCACGGCGTGCCCGCGCACGGGCTGCCCGGCTTCGTCCGAAACCGATTACCGCAGCAGCAAGTGGGCGCTGTCCCACACCGGCCGCTGGGGCTGGGGCGTATCCGACAGCTACGTGCAGCAGGAAGAGTTCGACAACCGCTCGCGCCAGATGAAGATCAAGAACCTGGACCTGCAGACGAGCTGGTCGTTGCCGCTGGGTTCGCACATGCTGACGGTGGGCGGCAGCTACCTCAACCAGCGCCTGCACGACCAGAACGGCAACCAGTTGCCCGACGGCCCCAGCAACGTGGAACGCTACCAGTGGGCGTTGTTCGCCGAAGACGAATGGCGCCTGACCGAAAGCTTTGCCGTCACGGCCGGCCTGCGCATGGACGAGGACGAGAACTTCGGCAGCCACTTCAGCCCGCGCCTCTACGGCGTATGGCACATGGCCGAACGCTGGACCCTGAAGGGCGGCGTGTCCACCGGCTTCCGTGCGCCCGACCTGCGCCAGACGGTGGCCGGATGGGGCCAGACCAGCCGTGGCGGCAACATGTACGGCAACCCGGATCTGACGCCCGAAAAGTCGGTGACCCAGGAAATCGGCCTGCTGTATGACGATGGCGAAGGCGTGAGCGCCGGTGTCACGCTGTTCAACAACGATTTCAAGGACAAGATCACCCGCGTGGCTTGCCCCTTGTCGCAATGCACGGACGGCCCCAACCAGTTCGGCTCGGATCCCACCACCTACATGAACGTGGACAAGGCCGTCTCGCGTGGCGTGGAAGCCAGCCTGAAGCTGCCGCTGGCGGATGCCTGGTCGATGACCAGCAGCTACACGTTCACGAAGTCCGAGCAGAAGTCGGGCCAGTACAAGGGCGAGCCGCTGAACCAGTTGCCCAAGCACCTGTTCACCACCACGGTGAATTGGCAGCCGTCCGACGCGCTGCAGGCGTGGGCGCGCGTCAACTTCCGCGGCCGCGAGAGCCAGCCGACCACCGGTCCGTCTTCGGATTCCCTGGTGGCCCCGTCTTACACGTTCGTGGACCTGGGCGGCTCGTACGCCGTGAACAAGACCGTGTCGGTCTACGCCGGCATCTACAACCTGTTCGACAAGCAGGTCGCCTACGACGACTTCGGCTACGTCGAAGACGGCCGCCGCT